>CAZEMN010000017.1:0-20532 GCA_964513335.1 uncultured Zetaproteobacteria bacterium
TCAACAAACGTGTGACATCGCACACGTTGCGCCATTCATTTGCCACGCATTTGCTAGAATCCGGAACCAATATCAGAGTCGTGCAAAAGTTGCTGGGACACGCCGATGTAAAAACCACGGAAATCTATACGCATGTGTTGCAAAAGAATCTGGGCGCGGTGCAAAGCCCGCTGGATGCACTCGATATGGCCGGGCCGACAGAGCGGGAGGGAGGCGTCATCAAAGGTATGGATAAAACACATGCCGGACTCTGACGGCATAGTTATATCAAATATTGACGAATATTGCCATTAAGCTTAGCCTGTTAAGATATAATATGTGCTGTGGAGGTTATGACGATGAGCAGCAGTTTGAATGTTTCCCTGACCGATGAACTTCGTAGATATGTGAATAACCGTGCGAGCGATGCGGATATTTATGCAACACCTAGTGAATATATTCGTGATCTGATCCGGCAGGATATGGAAAATCGTCATGTGCTTACGCATGTGATGAATGGCCTGAGTGACCTGAAGAATGGTAATCTTTCTGATAAGTCGATTCTTGAAATTAGCCAGGAAAGATAATCCTTAATGGCGGGAAAGAAGCACTACACGCTAACAAGGCTTGCGGAGTCTGACCTGCATGCAGCCCGGCATTGGTCATTATCCCGCTGGGGCCGGAAGCTCACCCGGCAATATTTTAGCGATTTACATAAGGCGGCGGAGTATGCAGCCATGAATTATCGTTCCCTGCGCAAAAGAGACGACCTGAGCGGTGACACCGGCCTCTTCGTCCATTCGGTCAGGGAGCACTATCTGGTTTACCTTCCTGTTGATGAACAACATATTGTCATCGTTGCCGTGGTTCGCCAGTCGCGTGACGTTCCTGAAATTTTAGGCAGGGCTGAATTTATGATACGGCGTGAAGTAATGGAAATCAGAGAAAAAATTGAGCGCGGGGAACTTCATCTGTGACAGGGACGAAATTATTTAAGTGCAAGCAACTCTCCGGGTTGAATTCTCCCACACTGTCGGCTACATAAGGCTATGGCACATTTTCCTTCCGCATTTCTGGATGAAGTGCTGGCTCGCACGGATCTCGTCGAACTGATTTCCCTTCATGTGCAGTTGAAGAAATCCGGGGCGAATTTTATGGGTTTGTGCCCGTTCCACCATGAAAAATCCCCCTCATTTTCGGTCTCTGCCGACAAGCAACTTTATTATTGCTTTGGTTGCGGCAAGGGTGGCGGTGCGTTTCAGTTTCTGATGGAGCATGACGGTTATTCCTTTCCGGAAGCCGTCGAATATCTGGCTGAGAAGACAGGGCTCGAAGTTCCGAAAGACAGTGGCCCCGCGCCGCAGGAGGAAGCGAGGAAAAAACAGGCTCTTGCTTTGCTGGATCGTGCGGCCAGCATTTTTTCCAGCGCGCTTGCTCACGAGCAGGGAAAATCAGCGCGGGAGTATTTCCAGCGGCGGGGACTCTCCGAAGACATCATCCATCAATACAGGCTGGGATATGCTCCGCCCGGTTATGGATTCATGCAGAAGAGCTTCGGCCAGGATGCTCGGATACTGGCCCAACTGGAAGCGGTGGGGCTGCTGTTCAAGGGTGATCGCGGCTATGCGGATCGCTTTCGTGCGCGGGTCATGTTTCCCATCCGTGACCGGCGCGGCCACGTGGTGGGTTTCGGTGGGCGTATTATGGAGAAAGGGGAACCCAAATATCTGAATTCACCCGAAACCCCTTATTATCACAAGTCGGAATTGCTCTATGGTTACTGGGAGCACCGTGAAACCATTCGCAAAGACAAACTTCTGGTGGTTGTGGAAGGTTATATGGACGTGCTGGCTCTGGCGGCACACGGGTTGCCAGTGGGGCTGGCGCCGCTGGGCACGGCCATAGGCGAACGGCAGGTACGTGAAATTCTACGCTTGCATGCTGAGCCTGTATTTTGCTTTGATGGCGATCGTGCCGGACGGCAGGCTGCATGGCGGGCGCTGGAACGGATGTTGCCGGTACTGGTTTCAGAGCATAGTCCACGTTTTCTGTATCTGCCCGAGGGAGAGGATCCGGACAGCCTGTTGCAGAAAGAGGGTTCTAAAGCATTCAAAGAGCGGTTGGAGGCAGAGGCCAAACCGATTCTGGATACATGGATTGCGGGCTTGCGCAGCCTCGCAGGGCGGGGAGCCGAAGGCCGCGCACGCATGGCTAAAAAAGCAGATGCCATGCTGGCCGGCATGCAGGATGATTACCTGAAACAGGCCTGGCGGCAGGAGGCTGAGGCTGACACCGGATTGAAACTCAAGGAGCAAAGCAAACCGGTTAAGGCGACTCGTTCCGTATCTTCCTATTCTTCTCCATCGGCACGGAATCAGGAGAGATTCCTGGCTGCGCTTCTTCAAATGCCGTCTCGAATTCCCGCTCTGTTACAGGGCGAAGACAAATTTATCCTTGACGACACAGGCCTGAATGATGTATACACCCGCGCCTTAGAATTAGCGGGTGCGAACGAGCGTGTTGTGCAGACGCTATTGCTTGATTTTCCGCAGGAAGAACGCATTCCTCTGTGGGCCAGTCAATCAGACATTTCGGATGGTGAGTACTGTAAACTGTTGCTGCTTATGCAAGAGAGGCATTTGAAGCAACTGCGTAAACAGCCAGCCCCACCTGAACAGGCGGAATATCGCCTGAAGCGATTACAAGAGATTACGAAAAAACTCAAAGAGGTTGATATTAATGCCGAATAAAGAGCAGATAAGGCTTCAAAATCTGGGCGTTTTAATGGCGCGTGGTAAAGCGGAAGGTTTCATTACCTATGATGATTTGAATAAACATTTACCTGAGGGGCTGGTATCACCGGATCAGGTTGAGAAAGTCATTAATCTGTTCACCGAGATGGGCATTGATGTGGTGGACCCGGAACGGGCGCCGAACAGTGAATACAGCATTCGCAAGGATCGTCTGCGTAAGGAAGATTCGGCTTTGCGGGCGGATACGACAACACTGGGAACAGTGATTCGTATTGACGATCCGGTGCGCATGTATCTGCGCGAGATGGGAACGGTTGAGCTGTTGACGCGTGAAGGCGAAATTGAGATTGCCCGCCGTATTGAGGAAGGGCGCATGCAGGTGCTGGAAGCGATTTGCCTGTGTCCGGCCACATTCCGGGAAATCATGCTGCTGGGTGACAAGGCGCAGGAAGAGGATGCCGATCTTCGCCATGTTCTTGATATTGATGACAAGGTTGTGAATGCCGCGGCGATTGCACAATATGAGTCGCAATTGAACAAATCGGCCGATGATGATCTGGATGATGACGAAGATGAGGCTGCTAACAAGAATCAGCCGATTGATCAGGAAAAACTGGATGAAGCCATCAAGGCGCGCAAAGCCACGCCGGATGGCACGCCGATGCAGGAAATGGTGATTACCCGGGAAGAACAGTTGGAAAAGGCCATTACGCATTTCCGTGCAGCCAAGAAACTACATGCCAAATTTCTCAAACAAAAGAAACAACAGAATGCCAAGCCGGAGGACGCCAAGGTTGCGGCTGCACTGAAACAGACGCTGGAGGGGATGCTTGCCGAATTGGTCAGCATTCCGTTTTCCAGCAGGCAAATTGATATGCTGGTTCAGCGGTTCAAGAACGCGGTCGAACGCGTGCGCAAGTATGAGCGGGTTATTCGTGATCTGGCGTTTAAAGCCAAAATGCCGCGTAAGTTGTTCATTGAGAGCTTCCAGCCCATGGAGAATGACGAGCGCTGGGTGGATGCCCTTTTAACCGAGCATGATGGTGCGGCATGGACTGAGGCACTGGATGCTGTTGCGGGCAAGGTTCGGGAAAATCAGCGCCGCATCAAACGTGTGGAGCAGGAAATCGAACTGGATGTTCATGAACTTAAACAGGTCGCGCGGCGATTGACCATGGGTGAAGCCAAGGCGCGTCAGGCGAAGCGCGAAATGATTGAGGCCAATTTACGCCTGGTTATTTCCATTGCCAAGAAGTACACCAATCGCGGCCTGGGCTTCCTTGATCTGATTCAGGAAGGGAATATTGGCCTGATGAAGGCGGTGGACAAGTTTGAATGGCGGCGTGGATATAAATTTTCCACCTATGCAACGTGGTGGATCAGGCAGGCTATCACCCGTTCCATTGCCGATCAGGCGCGCACCATTCGCATTCCGGTACACATGATTGAAACGATTAACAAGATGATGCGCGTTTCCCGCCGCATTGCCCAGGAAATCGGCCGTGAGCCTACGCCGGAGGAATTAGCCGAACATCTGGAAATGCCGGAAGAAAAAGTACGCCAGATTCTCGAAGTGGCCAAAGAACCGGTATCGCTGGAAACACCCATTGGCGACGAGGAAGATTCACAACTCAAGGATTTCGTTGAGGATGAAAATGCCGAGAATCCTCTCGACGGAGCTGTAAATGCGGCGCTTGCCGAAGCGACGCTTGAAGTTTTGGGTCAGTTGACCGAGCGCGAACAGAAGGTGTTGCGCATGCGCTTCGGCATTGGCATGAATACCGATCATACACTGGAAGAGGTGGGTAAGCAGTTTGGCGTGACCCGCGAGCGTATACGTCAGATTGAGGCTAAGGCTTTGCGCAAATTACGGCATCCGTCACGGGCCAAGAAACTGAAGACGTTTGCTGATACTCCGGAGTCGTCATCCGCCGCAGCCTGACCGGTGTTGTCAACGCAGTAGATTATTTCATCGCAGGGGATGCAGAGTAAAAGACAGGGCTATATGGTTACTGCCAGTCTGTGTCCCCTGCGGTGAAAATGTTCTTTATGGGAGGATCGTTCAGCCGGGTGGAACATAGATGCGTTCGATGCTTTGCGCACGCCGGGTTGCAACATCCACTTTCACGAGTGTGGCATAGATGCTGGCGCCTCGCTCTACCGCCTGAAAACGTTGTGGCAGTCTCTGCACCATGCGTTTCAATGCTCCTTCTACCTGCATACCGATAATGGACTGATAAGAGCCCGTCATGCCCAGGTCAGTCTGATAAGCGCAACCCTGAGGGCGAATGGTTTCGTCACAGGTCGGCACATGCGTGTGGGTGCCAAACACGAATGAGGCGCGATTATCAAGATACCAGCCCATCCCCATCTTTTCGCTGGTCGCTTCGGCATGCATGTCCACAAGGATGGCACTCACATCCGATGGTATCTCAGCCAACGCGCGGTCGGCGGCACGGAAAGGACAATCCCATGTACCCATGAACACCTGCCCGATGAGGTTGATCACTGCGATTTTGTGTCCGCTGGGCGTCTCGCGTACCGTCCAGCCATGTCCGGGAGCATTCTCGGTAAAATTAACAGGACGGATTAGCCGTTCATCCTCATTCATCAAGGGCATAATCTGGCGTTGATCCCAGCAATGGTTGCCATTGGTGAGAACATCGATACCGATGGAAAACATTTCTTCCACTGTTTTTTCAGTCAGGCCGAAACCTGCGGCAAGATTTTCACCGTTGGCGACTACAAAATCCACATGATGACGGTCAATCAGGCTCGGGAGATGTTCCTTCAATACCCGCCTGCCCGCCTTTCCGATGATGTCGCCAATGGCAAGAATATTCACTGTTTCCGGCATTCAATGATCTCCCGTTCGGTAATAATGATATTCAGCGGAACGTCGTGTGGCTCGACCGGAATGACCGGTACTTCCTGGCATGAAAAAGCCAGTCCAATGGTGCTTAGAAGATGTTCACCGAATCTGTCAAGCCAGCGATCGAAGCACCCCATGCCGAGTCCCAGGCGATTGCCCGCACGGTCAAACCCCACCAGAGGGCAGATAAGCACAGCCTTTCCCAACGCGGGTTCCCACAAATGGCCGCTCACTGGTTCCGCAACACCAAATTTTCCAGTTTCCCAGCAGGTGTCCGGAGTTACCTCACGCCACTGCATGGCGTCATGGCCGTGGGTGGACGGCGCAAACATCAGGGGGCGCTTCATGGACAGCACATGGCGGGTATCCACCTCATCATCCATGGCCCGGTAGATGAGTATGGGGGCAGTTGCCAGTCCTTGCTGTTCAAGCTTCGATAATAAAGTGTTCTGGATGTGTGTGGCTGCTGCTATACGTTCTTCGGGGGAGAGCGCCCGTCGGCGTTCGAGTGCCTGCTGCCGGTATTGCTGTTTTATATTCATGGTGCGGGCACTAACAACAACATTAATAAAGCCACATGCAAATTTATTAATGTTGTTGTTAGTGCATTCATTGTTGTGTTGGGTCTGGTATGGAGAAAACAAAAACAGGGCACCCCCGCGCTGGCGTTGTGGCTAAATGCTGCCGAACCCTTCAAACGAAGTGGGCGCCGCATCCTGACATCAGGTTTCCCGTATGATCGCATGTGCGACCGGGGATACACACAATCAGGATAGCTAAGCTCCCTTTCAGCAGTTATCGGCTCGGGCAATAGTTGCCTTGCGCTCAACGCAGGGGCGCTTCCGCTAAACCCTGTGCCTGTGAGACTACAACATCAAGATCAGATAGCAAGCCGCCCAAATCCTGGTGTTGTGCCACCTCTTTTTGTAAAAATTCGCCGGCAAGATTGAGTGCGACCAGTGCCAGCAGCCGGTCTGAAGCTACCGTTGTACCCAGTTTGCGCAGTTCATCCACTCGTTCCTGTACCAGTTGCGCGGCTGCCTGAACCTGCTCGGGATCATCCTGTGTCCGGATAGAAAAGCTACGTCCCATGAGGGTTACTTTTACGGATTGGCTCATGATTACGGCTTCTCCGGCTGGGTCATCAGATGATCCAGTTTTTCCATGACATTTTCCATACGACCTTTGGCCTCCAGCCGTTTGTCGTCCAAACCATGTAACTCGTTCTCAAGTTGCTGGACCTGGTCACGACGTTTGCGCAATTCGCTTTCCGCCAGACGGACCACTTCCCGCAGGCGCTGGTTTTCAGCCATCAGACCTTCCATATTACGGCGGATTTTCGCCAACGCTACGGATAGCTTTTCCTTGCGCTCGGCAAAGGCTTGTTTGGGATCGGCATCCTGCATGTGGACATTGAAGCACTGGCATGCGGGATGGTCAACCGTGAAATCATGGTACGCACTGCGCCACGATGTTGTAACAGGCAGCCCCTTGCGTGAGCTTGCCGCCTGTTTTGCCGGAGAAAGTGACCTTGCTAATGCGCCCATTGCTGATTGCAAAGGTGGCGGTACACTCAAAATACAGCGCACTTCCCACCAGTATGCCCGTGAGCTTTGAACTCGCATCCGAATATGCATCTGCATGTGAGTAGGTCAGATATTCCGTGTCGTCAATGGTTGATGAACGCAAGGGAACACCTGCACATGCGATCAGATCCGCCTTGCTCATGCCGGGCATGGATTGTTTTGCCCCATTGGCGAGTTCTGCACGCTGGATATTGTTATGGCATGACATCAGGGCAATGGCCGCCGTCAGGATGAGGATTTTCATGAAGTTCGGGGCAGATCAGGGCGCGATCATGGCTTCGATATTTGCCAGGAAAGGTGCGTATTTAAGCAACCATGCGGACAGAGTGCTAAAACTGCCCAGGAAAATAAGCGTTCCCACTATCATCAGCAGAATGCCGGATATGAATTCGACGACATGCAGGTGACGGCGGAAATCCTGCATCCAGCGGATAAAATGATTGGTGGCCGCCGCTGCCAGCAGAAAGGGAATGCCCAACCCCAGCGAATAAATTCCCAAAAGTGCAATACCATGCATCACATTATGCTGAGCGCCCGCCATGGCGAGGATTGCGCCCAGAATCGGGCCAACACAAGGCGTCCAGCCAAAGGCGAAGGCGCTCCCCAGCAGCAATGCGCCGAGACCGCGCGTTGCCTTGACGCTCTCGGTGTTCAGATGCGCATCCATCATGAGAAACGGGATACGGATGATACCGGTGTAATGCAGGCCAAATATGAAAATGATGACACCGGCGATCTTGCCCAACACCTGCAAATGCCCCAGTAGCCACTGGCCAAGCAGGGTGGCGGATGCGCCAAGTGCAATAAATACCAGACTGAACCCGGCAATAAACCACAATGATTGAAGCAAGGCCCGATGGCGCACGCCGGAATCTTCCGTGCGCAGAGCATCGACGGACACGCCGCTGATGTAAGAAAGGTAGGCCGGAACCAGCGGTAGCACGCATGGAGACAGGAAGGAAAGTAGCCCGGCCAGCAGCGCACCGGCAAATGAAACTTCAATCAATGATTATCTCCTTGATCCGGGTTAAATCAACGAACTGGCTGTGTCGATTCACATGCCCAGCCGGTATATGCATCACTGGCATGCACAGACCACCAGACCAGTTCCGGAACTTCGTATGGGTGGTGCTGGTGCAGCCATGCGAGGGTATCATCCAGTTTTTCCACCGTAGTTTTGATGGTTAGACAGTATTCCTCAGCCGATTCAATGTTGCCTTTCCAATGGTACACGGATGTGGCGGAAGCTGAAACCTGAACGCATGCAGCCAGCCGCTGCTGAATCATATCGCGTGCCAGTGATTCCGCAGTGGCTTGACTGTCCACGCTGGTTATCAGCATTATCAGGGATGTATCCATGCCGACACATTAACGCAAGTCATCATGTGACAGAAGCTTTGCTCTGCCCTTTACACACAAATTGCTCTTCAGCGAGTCGTTGACCGGTCAGGTGCAAGGCGCGCTCTCGCAGCAATGGCGGCCCCCTTGCAAGAGAGCGCAACGTAAGCAGATGGCCGGTCAACGGCTCGCCCGAAGGGAGCCCTTCCTGATGAGCCATACCTGCGTTGCGGTGCTTGACAAGGGAGCTTACCATTGTCTGCGCACCGCGCCTTGTTCTGGCCCATCAGGAAGGGCTCTGAAGAGTGATTTGTGTGTAAAGGGCAGAGCTTTACCATGGCTAAGACACGGGTGCCACCATGGATACCAGGGAGATAAAACATGACCGATGCCATTCAGTCCATGCTCAATGAGCACAGAACGTTTCCTCCGGCAGATAATGCCGCAGCGTATATTCCATCCATGCAGGCATACCGCGACTTGCGGAAACGCTTTGATGAGGACATGGAAGGAACATGGGGTCAACTGGCGAAGGAGAATTTGACATGGAAAACACCCTTTTTAAGGGTATTAAACGCTGAAAAAGCGCCATTTTTCCGCTGGTTTGAAGACGGGGAGATGAACATCTCGGAGAATTGTCTGGACCGGCATGTGCAGGCCGGGCTGGGTGAACATACTGCCATCATCTGGGAAGGCGAGCCGGGAGATGTACGCCGGATCAGTTACCGGGAATTGTTGGCCGATGTTTGCCGCGCCGCCAATACATTGAAGGCGCTGGGCGTGGAGTGTGGCGACCGTGTGGTCATTTATATGCCGATGATTCCGGAGGCGGCAGTGGCCATGCTGGCATGTGCCCGCATCGGGGCAACGCATTCGGTGGTGTTCGGCGCATTTTCAGCACAGGCATTAAGGGAACGCGTTGAAGATGCAGGTGCAAAAATTATCATTACGGCAGATGGCGGATGGCGCCGGGGAAAGGTGCATGCACTCAAAGCCAGTGTGGATGAGGCCCTGTCGCAAGGGTGCTCCAGCATCCGGCATGTATTGGTGGTGCGGCGTGGCGGTAATGACGTCGAGATGCAGGCCGGTCGCGATATTGAGTGGGATGAAGCGCTGGCTGTGCAAGCGGACACATGCGAAGCCGTATCGTGTCCGTCAGAGCACCCGCTGCTGATCTTGTATACATCCGGATCAACCGGTAAGCCGAAAGGCGTTGTGCACGCCTCGGCGGGTTATCTGCTGTGGGCGCGATTAACCATGCAATGGGTGTTTGATTTTCATCCGGAATCCGATGTGTTCTGGTGTACGGCTGATATTGGCTGGATTACCGGACACACTTATACCGTGTACGGACCCTTGGCCTGTGGTGGCACGACACTGATGTATGAAGGTGTGCCGACGCATCCTGATCCGGGCCGCCTGTGGAAGATATGCGCCGATCATGGCGTCACCATTTTTTATACGGCGCCAACCGCCATTCGTGCGCTCATCAAGGCAGGCGATGAATGGCCGGAGGCACATGACTTATCTTCGCTCAGGGTGCTGGGGACGGTGGGCGAGCCCATCAATCCGGAGGCATGGATGTGGTATCACAAGGTCATCGGCAAGGAGCGTTGCCCCATTGTGGATACCTGGTGGCAGACCGAAACCGGTGGGCACATGATTTCGCCTCTGCCATTTGCCACGCCAACAAAACCCGGTTCGGCAACGAAGCCGCTGCCGGGAATTTTTGCGGAGGTGGTGGACGGGGATGGTAAAACCATGATGCCGGATCAGGGAGGCCTGCTGGTTGTGACAAAACCGTGGCCTTCCATGTTGCGTGGCATCTGGGGTGATGATACCCGCTATGTCGAGACCTACTGGAAGAAGTTTAACGGGCGCTACTATTTCGCGGGAGATGGTGCGCGCTGCGATACGGATGGCTATTTCTGGATTATGGGGCGCGTGGATGATGTGCTCAATGTTGCCGGGCATCGTCTGGGCACTATGGAGATCGAGTCGGCATTGGTATCCCATAAAGCAGTGGCTGAAGCGGCGGTGGTTGGCCGGCCGGATGAAATCAAGGGTGAGGGTATTTGTGCCTTTGTTGTGCTCAAGTGTGAAGTGTCGGAACATCTCAAGGAGGAACTCAAGGCGCATGTGGCAGAGGAAATTGGCCCGATTGCCAGACCCGATGATATTCGTTTTGCTGATAATCTTCCCAAGACGCGTTCCGGCAAGATTATGCGCAGACTATTACGCGATATTGCCGCAGGCAGGGATATTCAGCAAGATATGTCAACGCTGGAAGATCATCGGGTGATTGAGCAATTACAGTCGTAATTGCGCAGCTTATTCCTGAGGTGTCCGATGACGGCGTCAAACATGTGACCGTAGGAAATGCCCGTGGTGCTCATGTGCGGGAGCACGCTGCGCGTGCTTTCCTTATTCTTGAACAAATCGGAGGTAAGCTGAGCAGTTACGATATAAGAACAGGTCAAAGCCAGCCAACATGAGCCACAATCTGTTGTTTCGGCACCATGCAGGCCGCATGCCCGGCCCGGCGCGCTGGTATCTGGCCGTGATGGTCATGCTGTCGCTGATGCTGATGGCTGCACATTTTACGGTTCAGGCACGTGCCCAGAAGGTAATGCAGCGTACGGTGAATGCATGGTTGGCTCCGATAGCGGGTCAAGTGGCACAGGTAAGATACCGCCTGTTGCGAGGCGCTCTAACCATTGATGATATGAGGATCGGGCAGGGACAATGGGCAATCCATATATCCCACATTTATTTACATGCATCGACCAGCGCCATGCTTTCAAAATCTGTCCGGGTAACCCGGGTCCGCCTTGATGGCATGAATTTGTCATTTCCCCGTGCTGACCTGATAAGGTGGCTGCAAAGCACGTCTTCCAATGTCATGACAGAGTGGCTTTCAGTGATGAATCATGTAGGTGAGTTGATTCTGGTGAACGGAAGAGTCCGGTTCACCGATGAAAAGAATCCATGGCAGGTGAGAAATGTTTCCGGGCGTATAGCTGTTGACGGCTTCGATTTGAACGGAAATAGCAGTGGGGGTCTGATACGCCTGCATGGTGAACGGGAGCATGATTCTTTCAACAGCGTCATGAATTGGAAAAATATGGCGACGGCAAGGCTGGTCCGTATCCTGGGATTGAAAATAAATTTACATGGAAATAGCAGTGGATTGCTGAACTGGCATGCAAACTGGCCGCATCGCCGCTTCGGATTCGATGGTGACGTTCAGCTTGTGGATCAACCGGGTCATGGAGATATGCACATCCAGGGGGAAATGGGACCGGACAATATCAAGGTTCAGGCCAAGTGCAGAGGCGTATCCCTGGCGGGGCTCGGAGATGTTCTACCCGCGGTGAATGGCAGGATGGCACAAGCAGGCATGTGGAACGGGGACGTACGGATCGAGCGGCAAGAAAAAAACGAACCATGGGTCGCTACCATGAGTGGCGAGGTGCATGGGCTCAACCTTGTTTCCGGGGACTTGCCTGCATGGACGATCGAAAAAATAACGCTGAACAATGCCGTGGCCCAATGGCCTGCTCATCAACTGAATGTTGAGCATGTCCAGATCTACAATATGGATATGGCGCTGCGGAGCCAACTGCAAAGCTCTGGGCCAACCCAGCCGCCAGTCTTTCCATGGCGTTTTCAAGTGGCCAATCTGACGTTCGAGAACGTACGGCCTGCCATCGGCATCCATGGGAGTGCGCGCCGTTTGATTCTCCCTCCGTTAAAAGGTTCCGGGCACATGGAAGACAATGGTTATGCGGAGCTTGATGCCGTGAGTGAAGGTGAGGCGCTCTGGCATATCACCGGGCAGGGCCATTTGGACGGGTTATTTAACGCCAATATTAAAGCGGAGAATGTGCCTGTGGTGCAGTTGCGACCGCTTCTACCGGATTTTTCCCTACCCGGGAGCAGTGGCGCTCTACAACTTTCCGGCAACAGCCGATTCCAGGTTTCACTACAGGCCAGTAATGATAAACTGATATTGAAGGGACAGCTGGCCCTGACTGACCTTATGTTGTCACAGGGAGGCGATATCTTTCTTGCGGACACTATTCATATCGATATTCAGCAGGCAGGCATGCTGGAAATACAGCGGTTGGCTTCAATCCGGATTGATCAATGGCATTATCAGGCGGCGTTGCACCCGATTCCCCGTACGGCAGAGCTTGAGGCGGTACGGAAAATAGAGACGCAACATAAGAAATTTTCCTGGCAGGTGGATGAGGTTGCGGCGGAACATGGTGTCATCAGCGTAGGCAGTAAGGATACGGTATGGGCGGATCACGTATCCTTTTCTCTGAAGAATCTGCACGCCGGAACATGGTCGCCGCTGGTATTTAATGCCTCTGTGGGTGGAGGCAACCTGCGCATGCGGGGTCGTATTGATTTGTTTTCCGCCGATACAAGGGTAAAACTGGATGCCACACTGAAGGATGCTCTGCCATTTTTTCTCAACAACTGGTTGAGGGTATCCGGTTCGCCAAGTCTGATTCGCGGGCGTTTGGATGGATCATTCTATATCAAACCTGTTCGTGGAAAGAGCACCTATACTGGTGGGCTGAATCTCGTTTTGCATCAGGGGCAATTCGAGCATAGCGCCTTTCCGCAAGATCCCATGTTGTCGCTGACAGGGTATAATATGCAAACGCTATCCGAGCGGCTTGGCCGGGGAGGGCGTCTGAAAATGGACATTCCATTCAAGGGTGATTGGCGTGCGCAACCGTTTTCCATCGAGCATCTGGGCTTCGCTGCCCTGAAGGCCGTCAAGCGGCAAGCTTCGTCGGCAAAGGAAACACAGGGGAACGCTCAGCCCGCATCGAAGACTGTGTCGCATGTTCGATTGCAGCACGGACGTGCTTTTTCGCATAATGAGCATCTGCGTTTGTGGCAAGTGGTCAAGGCGTTGCGGAAACAGCCCAAGTTGATTGTGGAACTGCTTCCTCAATTGGGGAACACTCCCCTGGATGAAAGCCTGATCTCACGTACCCGCCATACACAGGCGATGATTGAGCATTACATGCGCAAGCGGGGTATTGCCAGACGCCGTATTTATCCCGTGTGGCCGATTGCCGAACACCGCCACGGTGATATCACAGGTATAAAAATAACAGCCCGAATGCCTTGAGAAACAAAACACACAAGATAGGTTTACCACAAAGGCACAAAGACACGAAGAATGCAGGGAAAAGGACGAATTGATTCGGGACTGATGCGAGTGAATCACTGGAAGGTATCCCTGCTCGTCATGAAACAATGAATATAAATACCTTTACTTTGTGTCTTGGTGTCTTTGTGGTTCAATAATTTTATTTATCTACATAAGGAAACCAGTCATGACCATCCGTACGCGCTTTGCCCCATCACCCACTGGTATGCTCCATATTGGCGGCGCCCGTACCGCGCTTTTTTCATGGTTGCATGCGCGGCATCATAAGGGTGAGTTTGTATTGCGCATTGAAGATACGGATCGTGAGCGCTCCACCGAGGAAGCCACGCAGGTGATTCTGGACGGGCTTGCATGGCTGGGACTGGACTGGGATGGGGATGTGATATTTCAGAGCCGCAATCACGCTGCTCATGTGGCGGCGGTAGAATATCTCATCAACGCAGGCAAGGCCTATCGCTGTTATTGCAGCAAGGATGAACTGGATGCCATGCGTGACGCACAGCGTGCTGCGGGTCAGAAGCCGATGTATGATGGGCGCTGCCGCCATCGTGCGGATGAACCAGTAGACCAGCCACATGTCATTCGCTTCCGCTCGCCGGATGCGGGTGAAACGATGGTCCGTGATCTTGTGCTGGGGGACGTAACCTTTGACAACCGGGAACTGGATGACCTGATCCTGATGCGGTCCGACGGGTCGCCGACCTACAATCTTGCCGTGGTGGTGGATGATGCGGATATGGATATTACCCATGTAATTCGTGGCTCTGACCATCTGAACAATACACCGCGTCAGATTCAACTCTATGAAGCGCTGGGGCTCTCCGCGCCTGAATTCGCGCATATTCCACTCATTCACGGGCCGGATGGCGCCAAGATGTCCAAACGGCATGGTGCGATTGCCATTACACAATACCGTGAGGCCGGGTATCTGGCCGATGCCGTAGTGAATTACCTGGCCCGGATGGGCTGGTCGCACGGCGATGAAGAAGTATTCAGCCGGCAGCAGTTGGTCGAGTTGTTCGATGTGCGCGAGGTTGGCAAAGCCGCGGCCCGTTTCGATCAGAATAAGCTGGACTGGCTGAATGCACATTGCCTGCGTTGTGCAACACCGGAATCACTTGTCACGGAGGTTGTGCAACGGCTGGACGTGGATGTTTCCGACGGTCCGGATATTGTCAAAGTGATTCAATTACTCCAGGACCGTTCAAAAAACCTGATTGAACTGGCCGAAGGCGCACGTTTTTTTTATGCCGCCCCTGTGGAATATGTGGAAAAAGCAGTCAAAAAGAACTTTAAGGAAACCACATGGCCCCTGCTGGATGTATTCGTGAAGCGTGCTGACCTCATGAAGGAATGGACAGCGGAATCAGTCCACGCCCTGATTTCCGATATTTGTGAGGCAGAAGGCGTAAACATGGGCAAACTTGCCCAGCCGATTCGTATTCTGGTTTCTGGCGGACCGGTTTCACCGCCCATTGATGCCACCCTTGTCCTGCTTGGCAAGAATGAATCCCTGCAACGTTTGCGGCGGGGAAGGGACGCGCTTGTAACCATTTCATAAAAGAAAAAGCAATATGGTATCTCCCACCGCAGATTGTCAATTTATTGACGATTGGGGGTGATATGGCATAGAACACGGTTGCGTGGGTCTGAATGAGCTCCATTCCGGTCTACGACATCTGATGTCTAAAGGGGATTGATTATGAATATTGCAACACTGAAACCACAATCTACGCAAAATCGGAACGCGTATACACAGCTAACCATCCAGCACGAAGAGGAATACGGTTTGGCTTGGTATTATATGCATCCTCGTCCACGGCCATGTTGCACATTGACTTTGATCAGTGAGATGCAGCATTGGTTTGGTGAACTGACACATTCATCCAAACATGATGGTGTACGATATATTGCCTTGGCGTCTGATGTGCCGGGTGTTTTTAATCTTGGTGGAGACTTGGAACTCTTTACCCAACTTATCCGCAACAGGGACAAGGAAGGACTCGCACACTATGCAATTGCATGCATCGATACACTAATGCTCAATCATACAGGACTTGGCCGGGACATCACCACGATTTCTCTGGTGCAGGGCGATGCGCTTGGTGGAGGGCTTGAATATGCAATTTCAAGTGATGTGCTCATTGCCGAGCGGAGCGCTAAGATGGGTATGCCGGAAATACTGTTCAACCTTTTCCCCGGCATGGGTGCCTATAGCCTTTTATCCAGAAAAATAGGCCCCAGACAAGCGGAGAGGATGATTCTTGATGGGCGAATTTATTCCGCAGAAGAACTGTATGAGATGGGCGTTGTGGATGTGCTGGCGGAGGACGGCCAAGGGGAGACGGCGGTGTATGAATATGTTCGGAAGGAAGAGCATTCACGTAATGGCTTTCGATCTTTTCGTGCGGCCCGGAAATGCACCAATCCCGTTACTTACGAAGAACTGGTCAACGTCGGCAATATTTGGGTGGATGCCGCCTTGCGTTTACGTGAGAAGGATTTACGCATGATGGAGCGCCTGGTCAAGCGGCAGTCGGCCAAGGCGAAATAGGTGCGTGCGTATGCAGGGTGACGGGATAATTTCACCCGTCATCTTGCCACGCGCATCATGTTTTGGAGGTGTCTAGCGTTGCCAGATAGGTGCGCAGGCCTTTGAGGCTTTGTTGGAAAGCAGATTGTAGTTTTTCCCTATAGCTGAGCATATCGCGCTGACAAAGAGAGGCTTTGTGGCTTTCGATTTCACGGCACAGGGCCGCAACTTTTATCGCACCCATAGTTGCGGCAGCGCCTTTGAAGGCATGCTCTTCATTCAAAAACTTTGTTCTATCGCCCTCCGTTGCCGCTGTATCCATTGCCGACAAATGCTCGTGTCCGCTGCTTTCATACAGTGAGATAAACTTCTCAATTTTTTTGGATGATTCAGACATCCACGCAAATTCATCAAGCTGCCTGGTATCTATCACTCCGTTGGCATCCTCGAAAGATATCGGGGGGTGCTGTTCCTCGCCCGACCTGTCTTCCTGTGCTTGCGCAAACAGGGCAAGTGTCTCAAGGAGTTTTTCCAGATTCACCGGCTTGGTCAGGTAGTCGTTGGCACCCGCTTCCTTACATGCACGGATGGTTTCCGGCAGCGCATCCGCACTGAGCATTACCACAGGTGTTTTCGCACTTGTGTCCATAAAGCGGAACTGCTTGAGCACATCCAGCCCGCTGACTTCCGGCATATTCATATCCAGCAACACCAAATCGTAATCTTCATCGCTGGTCAGTGCGTCCAGTGCCTTTTCTCCATCTTCAACAATCTGCACCTGATGTCCGGCCCGCCGCAATATTTCTCCGATAACTTCCTGATTGACCGGATTATCTTCGGCAAGCAGAATGTTCATGGCGTTGACGCCCTGTTTGCGCCGGTACACATCCGCAATCGGGATGACTTCGGCATGGGTGTGGTGAATCACGCTGGCCGCATGCAAGGCGTTGAACAACAGCGATTCTTCCAGCGGCATATGCAGAACCGTCGTAAATCCTGCTGCCAGCATTTTTTGATCGTTACCTCGGTTGATACCCGGGTCAATCAGAATGGTATCCAGATCGGATAATTCATTCTTGTTTCTGATGGCATTGGCGATGCGTTCCGGTTTGAGTTCAAGTTGGGCCTGTTCGACAATGAGGACATCGTATGCCTGGCCGGACGCCAGTGCATCGACAACACTGGAAAACAGCATTTTTTCATCTTCTGTGCTGTCACAAGTTGCCCCCCAGCGGTTCAGCAATATAGTTAACTTGTCCAGGACCGTGTTGCCTGCCAACAGGAGCACACGCATGCCGGTGAGGTCACGTGCCTTGGTAGTTTCCGGTTGGCATTTAAACGGAAGCGCCACCGTGAACGTCGTGCCTTCCCCCTCTTTGCTGCGCAGGCTGATGGAACCATCCATGAGTTCAATCAGTTCTTTGGAGATGGTTGTCCCCAGACCCGTGCCGCCAAAACGCCGGGTTACGCTGTCATCTGCCTGCGTGAAACGTTCGAAGATTCTATTTTGTGCCTCTTCTGGCATGCCAATCCCTGTATCAGTAATTGCGAATTTCAGTTGCACATGAGCATCCGATTTGTCAAGCAGGCTCACATTGATGCGTACGCTGCCAGTATTCGTAAACTTCACCGCGTTGCCTGCAAGGTTGATGAAGATTTCTCTCAAGTGCTTCGGATCGCCCAGCAGGTTGAATGGCACATCCGCATTGATGCGGGCTTCTACCCGGATTCCCTTTTCTTTTGCCTGAGCTTCAAACATGGCCACACAACCGTGAACCAACTGGTGCAGGTCAAAGGGTTCATGTGTGATTTCCAGTTTCCCGGCTTCAATCCGCGACATGTCGAGAATACGTTCAATCAAACTGAGCAGGTGGTGACCGGAATCCTTGATGACTGTAGCAAAACGATTTTGTTCCTGATTCAGTTTGGTGCTGGCCAGAAGATCGCTCATCCCGATAATGCCACAGAGTGGGGTACGTAACTCATGGCTCATGTTGGCGATAAACTGGGATTTTGTGCGGTTGGCGGCTTCAGCTGCATCAATTGCATGATGCAGCTTGCGAATCAGTCCAGCCATATACATCGGAACTACTCCAATAATCAGAAGCAAGCCGAAAACTATTTTTTCATGCTGTACCCAGTATGGTGAGTCCATGATTATGATGGAAAACCCAACAACTGAAAAACCAGTAGCAATGGCAAGATACTTTACACCATATCGAAATCCATAGCCGGTAATGACCCAAAGATACACCGCAATAAACGGGACCCCGGATTCACCGAGTAACATCATGCCCCCAGTCGGTATGCCTGTATCGCCGACCAACCCAATCAGTCTTCGAATGTGATTTTTTTCTGGTGAAACAACAGTCCAGAAAAATAATGTGATCGATACAAGAAAATAAGCGCCGACCAGTTCGACAGCCACCGTCATGTGGCTAAAAAAATAAAGGTAGATTAAAACACAACCAACCAAAATAATCCGAACAATGCTCTGATCGCGTTCCTCGCTGGATTTATTACGGAACCATGTCTGTAAGGAACCAAATTTCCTTCTAGCCATTATTTTTCATGTCCATTCAAGAAACGTAACATATTTTTGACGCATTTTGCTATTGCCGTAGAGCATGCATGGGAAAGGCCGGGAATCAATCAGGCATCAATGTCTATCCGTATGATCTCCCTTTCTATCTGTACGGGAAAGGTCTCTACATCCTCATAGGCCGGAGGAGTCAGCACCTTGCCGGTTCTGATGCAGAAGCGGGCACCATGACGCGGGCAGATGATTTGATCGCCTTCGCATGCGCCGCTTGCCAGTTCTCCACCATCGTGTGTACAGATATCCGCAATGGCAAAAAATTCGCCATCGAGATTAAACACGGCAATGGGACCGATTTCCGTACTGATGACCTTGCGGCTACCCGGCATCAGTTCATTTACAGGGGCAACATCCACCCATTCCGCCATCAGAACATCCCCAGTTGCAGTTTGGCTTCATCACTCATCATGGAACGATCCCACGGCGGATCAAACACCAAATCCACGTTGACTTCGGTGACATTCTCCACTGCCAGCAGTTTAGCGCGAACGTCTTCAACCAGAATTGGACCCATACCGCAGCCGGGAGCGGTTAATGTCATCACCACATCGACACAATTGCCCTGCTCCAGAGGCTTGATGTCGCAGTGATAAATGAGCCCAAGTTCCACAATGCTGACGGGAATTTCAGGGTCGTAACACGTTCCGAGCGCCATCCATACAGCGCCTTCATCCACCGGCCCTTCGGCTTTTTTGGGTGTTTCCGGTTGCTGTTCCACTTCAAGCCCCAGCGCATCCGCATCGTGGCTCGCGATACGTGCCAGATTACCGTTGATATTCACCGTATAGGAACCGCCCAACGCTTGTGTAATCATGACCTGACTGCCTTCAGGGATGGTGACTTTGGTACCAACGGGAATCAGCAGCGCATCGCAATCACGCAGTACGTTTCGCATTTCGCCGATGTGTGCTGTCATAGCCGATAACTTTGCAAAAAGTTATCGGCGCGCCCATGGACGGGCGCGCAAATCAATGACATTGATTTGTAAGGAAAGTGACCATTCTTCAGGATAGAGGAATGGGACGCCCAACGGGCGCTGCGCAGCAGGGCGAGGCATGGACGCCGAGCATCCAAACCACGTTTTTTGCTTTCCTTGGAGTAAAAAGGCCATGGACGGCCTTTTTGCGACTTTATCATAGCGATCACTCCGTGGTGGCGGATTCATCGCCCGCCAGGGCTGCATTGAGGGTATGCCAGCACAGCGTGGCACACTTGATACGCGATGGAAATTCGCGAACGCCGCCCAGAACGGCCAGTTTATCCAGCCCTTCGGTATCCGCCGGGGCCGTCGGATCGGAAGTCACCATATCGTGGAAGCGGGAAAACAGCGATTCGGCCTCATCCATGGTCTTGCCCTTGAGTTGCTCGGTCATCAATGAGGCCGAGGCAGTTGAAATGGCGCAACCGGAACCTTCAAAACTGACATCCTGAATCACGTTTTTATCATCCAGTTTGATATACAGCGTGAGCTTGTCGCCGCACAACGGGTTAAAACCTTCAGCTTTATTCGTGGCATTCGGCATGGCATGAAAGTTTCGCGGACTTTTGTTGTGGTCCACGATCACCTGCAGATACAAATCCTTCAGATCAAACATAAAAACCTTTACTCACCACAAAGACACGGAGGCACAAAGAAAAACAAGGATAAATAGCTTTTCTTCGTGTCTTTGTGACT
>CAZEMN010000018.1:0-16872 GCA_964513335.1 uncultured Zetaproteobacteria bacterium
GGCAACGATCCCAAATTCACGACCCCTTCGGTTACATTTTTTGTGAGGCAATGCGATGGAACTTGAGCTTTGCATTGCATGCCTCTATATCCTATATAGGACAGATGGATATGAATGAAACAGATGTGCTGGTGATTGGCGGCGGCATTCATGGATGTGGTGTGGCGCAGGCGGCAGCCGCGCACGGCTTGCGTGTCTTGTTGGTGGAACAGGGAGAGATTGCCAGTGGCACATCCAGCCGCTCCAGCAAGTTGATTCATGGGGGACTGCGTTATCTTGAAACGATACAGTTCGGCCTTGTGCGTGAGGCGTTGCATGAGCGCGAAACATTATTGCGTATCGCGCCGGAACTGGTGCGCCGGGAACGTTTTTATATTCCTGTCTACCGGACAAGCTCCAGGCCACCATGGAAAATAACAGCAGGATTGATGCTCTACCGCTTTATTGCGGGAGGCGGTAATGATTTTCACCGTATTCCCCGGCACCAGTGGGAGCAGGTTCTGCCTGATTTATCCAGAGAAGGGTTGCGTGCCGTATTCCAGTATTGGGATGCGGCGACGGACGATGCCGTACTGACACGGGCCGTGGCGGATTCGGCGAGACAAATGGGCGCCGAAGTCCTGACGCAGTGCCGTGTGCAGTCGATCAGGCAAATCGATCATGGCTGGGAAGTGAATTTTGGCGATGGTGGCACGGTGCGTGCCCTGGTGCTGGTGAATGCCGCAGGCCCATGGGTGAATCAGGTGCTGCAATTGATCAGTCCACAAGCCGGGAAGCTTGAAATAAGCCTGGTTCAGGGAAGTCATATTATTCTTCCGCAATCGCAGGAAGCTTATGTATATACCGAAGCTGATGATGGCCGTGCGGTTTTCATCATGCCGTGGAAGGGGCAAACCATGGTGGGGACGACGGAAGTGGATGCGATTAATTTTAGTCATCCCAAGCCGAGTGATGATGAAATTAGTTATTTATTAAAGGTTTATCGCCACCATTATCCGTCACGTCCCTCCAGTGAGAAAGATGTTGTGGCTTGCTTTGCAGGTGTGCGCGTGTTGCCGGGGGCGGGCGGAAGTTTTACCGGGCGCACGCGGGAAGTTCGGCTTTTGTGTGATGATTCCAGCTATCCCCGTCTGGTAACGATTTATGGCGGTAAGTTGACCACCTATCGCCGCACGGCGGAGCGAGTGATGCAGTTGCTGTCGCCAGTGCTACAGCCTCCCAAGCCGGAGGTGGACACTTCTGAAATAAAGCTCTAATTCTGTTTCATCAGGCCCTTGAGAACCATATCTGTGTGACTGACGATACCAATAACATCTCCTTTTCCATCAACAACCGGCGCCCGCGATAATCCCAGTCGGCCAAACAGCGAACTGGCATGCCGGATATTCATACCTGGATTAATGACAACGGCCGGTTTGGTCATGACTTCATAAATGCTGACACGGTCGGGAGATTTGTTTTTGGCCAGAACATGCCGGGCGATATCCGCCAATACAACGATGCCATATTCATCGTCTTCATTACGCTTGTTCACGATAACACATTTTGTTTCCACATGCTTCATCATGTTCAATACCTGGCGTACGGTGGAAAGACCATCCACCATGTCAAATTCATGTTTCATCACGTCGCGTACGCGAATGGTTTTTCGTTCGCTCATTATATTTCCTCCTCCACTTCCTCGACGATGGCCTCGATTTGTGTTTTCAGGCCAATCGTATCTTCTACATCCACCTGAAAGGCTACGCCGCGTCCCGGATTATCGTCAAAGCCGCCTGCTGATGCGATGCGCTCGAGAATCTGCCGGCTTAAATGTTCCTCAACGAGAAACAACAGCATATCCCGTTGCGTTTCGAGATTCAGCCCGAAAAATGTTTTTTGGGGCTTCAGGCCTTCACCGCGGGCATCACCCAGTACGGTGGCTCCGGTTGCGCCGGCTTTACGTGCGGCCTTCATGATGTCGTCCGTTGTGCTGCCCTCAACCAGTGCGATAATGAGTTTAAAATGCATGTTTTATCTCCTTGTGGTCTCTCTGGTGTTTGATGTCCATCGCTCTGCAATCCATGTATAGGCTAGCACAGTCATAATCGGAAAGACGCTGGCGAATGCGACCAGGCCGAAGCCATCAATCATGGGGTTGCGGCCTGGAATGGTGCTGGCCAGCCCTAGCCCCAGTGCGGCAATCAGGGGAACAGTAACCGTAGATGTGGTGACGCCACCGGAGTCATAAGCCAGTGGAATAATCTTTTTTGGTGAAAACAAAGTCTGTACCATCACGATAATATAGGCGGCAATGATATACAGCCATAAATCTGTGCCGGTAACGATGCGGTAGCAACCGATTGATACGCCAATGGCCACACCCGCAGCCACCGAAAGCCGCAAACCCCATGCCGATACTGCACCGCCGGAAATCTGCTGGGCTTTCATGGCTATAGCAATCAAGGCTGGTTCGGCGATGGTCGTGGCAAAACCGATAGCCAGCGCAAAGGCGTACACCCAACCGTAGTATTGCCAATGAACATGTTCGGGCACTTGCTCAAACGGGCCAAACAGAAATTCCGGAGCAGTCAATTGTTTTGCCATAATTTCACCCAGCGGGAAGATGGCTTCTTCCAGACCCATAAGGAAGAGCGCCATCCCCAGCATGATGTAAGCAAGACCGCGTAATATGCGCCATGGTCTGGCCAGGGGACCGCGCAATATCACAAACTGGAAAAAACCCAATATTAGAACGATGGGCAGCAAATCATGCAAGGTTTCCAGCAATGTCCGGGTAAAGGTCTGTACGAATTCAAACATGATGACTTCGTAAAAAGGCATCATCGCGCCCATGGACGGGCGCGCAAATCAAGGGCTTACATCGTAAGTCATTGATTTGTAAGGAAAGTGGAAACCGCGCTTTTCGCTTTCCGTGGAGTGAAAAGGCCACGGATGGACTTTTTATGACTTCATCAAACATTAGTTTGCCATCCAGAGGCCGAAGACCATGACGAAAACAATGGGTAGTAACGAAGCAAAGGCGATAAGACCGAAACCATCAAGCAACGGATTGCGGCCCTGAATGGAGGAAGCGAGCCCTACGCCCAGGGCGGTGACCAACGGCACGGTGATGGTCGAGGTGGTTACGCCACCGGAGTCATAGGCGATGCCGATAATCTCCTGTGGTGCAATGGAAGTCATGGCCACAACGAGTAGGTAACCACCTATGATAAACCACGGTAGCGGCCAGCCGAGAAGAATGCGTATGACGCCAATCACAATGGCAATGCCAACCGATAAAGCGACGGTAAGGCGCAGGCCCAGCGCATATTCTGCCATATCCTTTTCCGTGTTGGCGATGAATCCTCCCAGCGCGGCAATGTTTGCCGCTTTGCCGGCAATGGCAATCAGTGCAGGTTCAGCGATGGTGGTGCCGAAGCCAAGCAGAAAAGCGAATGATATCAACCATGGAACACTTCCCTTTTTGGCAAAACTGTACGCCATGGCTTCACCCAGCGGGAACATGCCGATTTCCAGACCTCGGACAAACAGCGCCAGCCCCAGCAGGACAAAGAGTAACCCCGCAGCAATTCCGCCCATATCCGGAATCGGTTGTTGCAATACGAATATTTGGAAAAATAAAATGACCAGAACAATCGGAGAAAGATCACGCAATGCTTCAACAAGGGGACGGAACGTTTTCTTGAAACTCCCCACGGGTTAAACTCTAACAGCTTTTACTTAAACAGGTGGCAATGACTTGATTCAAACCGAGTATTTTCTGGCTGCCATCGGCCATGTTTTTCAGTGTAATATGATCCGAATGCATTTCATCCTCACCAATTACAGCAACGAATCGAACATGCTCACGATCCGCCATCTTGAACTGACGTTTGGCGCTGCCGCCACCGCAATGCACTACCGAACATCCGGCCTTACGCAGCTCATCTGCAACATTCATGGCATAATTACTGACCGAATCGCTAATGGCGACGATGCCTATATCAGGAAGTTCTGCTGCTGTTTCAGGCAATAACATGGCGAGCCGTTCCAGTCCCAATGCAAAGCCTACGGCGGGGGTTGCCGGACCTCCCAGTTCCTCCACCAGTCCGTCATAGCGGCCACCGGCGAGTACTGTTCCCTGCGCGCCGAGTTGATCGGTGATGATTTCAAATGCCGTGCGATTGTAATAATCCAGACCGCGCACAATACGGGGATTGACGTGGTAGGGGATGTTCAGCGTATCCAGCGCCTGTTTGAGACCGGAAAAATGATTTTCACAATCATTGCACAAATGACTGGCCATTTCCGGGGCATCTGAAAGCTGTGCCTGGCAGCTTTCAATCTTGCAATCGAGCACCCGCATCGGGTTTTTTTCAATACGCGTATTGCAGGTTTCACATAAGCGGTCCGCGCGCGATTTAAGGTATACGACCAGTTTGTTACGGTAATCCGGACGGCATACCGGGCAGCCAAGCGAATTGATTTCCAGACGCAATGCCTGGAGCCCCAATTCGGACAGGAAGGCATGTGCCATCGCCAGCAATTCGGCATCTTCCAACGGCCCATGTACATTAAGCCATTCCACACCAATTTGCTGAAATTGGCGCAAGCGGCCTTTTTGTGGGCGCTCGCGTCGAAACATGGACCCGATATAGAACCAGCGCTGCGAACCCGAGCGGGTCAGCCCTGCTTGCAAGTACGCACGCACGGCACCCGCCGTGCCCTCCGGGCGGAGACAGATGTCATCACCGCCCTGATCCTTGAAGTGATACATTTCCTTGGAAACAATATCGGTCTCTTCACCGATGGAGCGGACAAAGAGCGCGGTGGGCTCCAGCACAGGAAGTCGTACTTCGGAGAATGCGTAGTGTTTGAATACATCGCGTGCGACCTGCTCAATGTGCCGCCAGCGGCGCACGTCAGACGCTAAACCATCGTGGATGCCACGGATGCTGCGGAAACTTTTACTCACGATGCTAATACCTTCATAAATAAGGGCACATGCAGAGCCCCACAGACGGTTCGGATCAAGGCGCGGCGCGCTGCATATGCCTCTATTTGTGAAGATATTAGTATGCTCATGAATCTTTCTGCTGGCGCAACCTGTCGGCCCGTCGCTCCACCTCCTGAGCCAATTGTTCCACGAGGTCTTCCTCCGTCACTTTCCCGCTGGGCTTGCCGTCCTTGTACATCAGGTGTACGGGATAGCCGCCGGTGATGCCGAGTCCGGCCTCGCGTGCTTCTCCCGGTCCGTTGACCACGCAGCCAATGACTGCCACATCCATCGGTTCGTGGATATGCGCCAGACGTTTCTCCAGTTGATCCACTACTTTAATTACATCAAACTTTTGTCGAGCACAGGACGGGCAGGCAATGATATTCACGCCTCGATGACGCAGGCTCAGGCATTTCAGGATTTCAAATCCCGTACGAATCTCTTCTTCCGGTTCGGCTGCCAGCGAAATGCGAATCGTATCGCCAATCCCGTCGGCCAGCAGTAATCCCAGCCCGATGGAGGATTTGACCGTGCCGCCGAACCGGCTTCCGGCTTCGGTAATACCAAGATGAAAGGGGTAGTCTACTTTTTCAGCCAGCTTCCGGTATGCACAAACGGTCATAGGAATGTTGCTGGCTTTGAGGGATACCTTGATATCATGAAAATCCATATCCTCGAGGATACGGATATGGCCCAGAGCCGATTCAACCATAGCGTCGGCGCAGGGTTCCCCATACTTTTCCAATAGAGGCTTTTCCAGCGATCCGGCATTGACGCCAATACGGATCGAGATATTGCGTTCCTGCGCGGCCTTGACGACTGTTTCAACACGGTCGCGGGTGCCGATATTTCCCGGGTTCAATCGCAGGCCGTGTACACCCGCATCCAGCGCCGCCAGCGCCATGCGGTGGCTGAAATGAATGTCAGCGATGATGGGTACCGGGGTTTGATTCAGGATTTCGGACATTGCTGCGGCTGAATCCGGGTCAGGCACCGAAACACGCACGATATCAGCTCCCGCTTCGGCCAGACGACTGATTTGCGCCACTGTCGCATCAATGTCCGTTGTTGGCGTGTTAGTCATGGATTGTACGGCGATGGGAGCATCACCACCAATGACGATGTTACCAACATGTACGGGCCGGGTTTTCCGGCGGGGTTTCAGGATGGTATCACGCATGATGCGCTTGGGGCTATAGTCATGTGGACGGCACTATTTTTTTGCCAAGTGTTTTTTCATGATTGTTGTCCGTATCAGCTTTGCTGCGCAGGATACGGAGGCGTTCTTGCAATTGTTGGGCTCGACGGAGGCTGTGCGCGTACTCCGTGTTGCCGGGGCGCAGTGCAACCGCCTGACGCCAGTGTTCCACTGCCTGATCCAGATGTTCCAGACGGAAGGCAATACGGCCTGCCTTGAATGCAGATGCTGCCTGCCTGTCCAGATTTTTCTCGATGGTCCTCAGGAAACGGTCTGCATGTTTCCCCCCCTCACGCTGATAGACCACGACATATCTTTTTGCTTTTAGCCATTCATCGTTCTTTATCAGTTTCCGGATGGCTGCAGCGCTTACGGTTTTCGGTGTCGTAACGGGTCTTCTTTTGGCCATGGGCTGGTCAACAGGACGGACATGCAAATCCTTGGGCAGGGCTTTTTTGACTTCTCCCATCAGGGTTTTGCCCTTGTCAGAATCGGGCTGCAGTCGGTTGAACGATTCGATTTCCACATAAGCTACTTCCGGATAGCCCTCCCGCATTTCACGCTTGGCTGCAAGGTAGGCGTCCCTTGCACGGGACAACATCCAGTCTTTCATCTTTTCCCGTTGGCGAGAGAAGGGGGCATCCTGGGGAGGTAATCCTTTTGGCGCGTCATATTGGTTGAGCGAATTTAGCAGTTGCTCGTCTTCTTTGCGCCGTTGGATAATCAGCTTGTCCATGCGAATCTGCCGCATGCGTAAATCCATACTGCGGGCTTTCTTTAACAAGGCGGCATTGCTGATGGAA
Organism: uncultured Zetaproteobacteria bacterium; assembly: GCA_964513335.1. GTDB lineage: Bacteria > Pseudomonadota > Zetaproteobacteria > Mariprofundales > Mariprofundaceae > JAUZQZ01. The sequence continues at coordinate 6,983 of CAZEMN010000018.1, forward strand.
AAGCTGGCTGCTTGTGCATACAAGGCTTTGGCTCGGGACCATGTTCCGGCTTCTTCAGCGCGATTTGCTGCGTTGACATAGTGCCTGAGTAGCCGCAAACGTGCCGGCTCAATCTTTTCCTTCAGCAGAGCTCTGGCATTTGCATAATCAGGGCGGGATTTATCCATATGGGAAACAGTATCCCTTGCTTCCATGATGCGTCCCGCCTTGTAGTCCCGGAGCACTGATTCGTAACCATACAAAAAAGCCAAGGTTCGGGATTTTACAGACAGTGTACAAGCGGAAAAAGTGCCCATGCACAGCACCAACAGCAATCCACGTGCAGTAAATAAACGCATGCTAGTGTCCCCTCCCGTAAATTCGTGCACTATTAGCGAGTTCTGGCGGGATGTGCGGCAAGGCCCACGAGTGCGGGACTGGCCATAGCCAATTCAAACGAGTGCAACGCAGCCGCACGCCCGCCAGAACTCGCCCGAAGGGAGCCGCCCCAAGGAGCCAATGCGGCGCAAGGTGAATCGAGCTTGCGAGAGAGAAGGTGCCCTGGGGTATTGCGCCCCTCGCCAAGGGCGCGCCATTGCCTTCGGGACGCGCCTTGTCTTGGCTCCTTGGGGCGGCTCTGATGGTGCACGAATTTACGGGAGGAGACACTATATATCCCCCACAACTTGCCGCACATCGGATGGTAAAGTCAGGTCGAAGGCAAGGGCGATAGCATGTCTGATGTTTGTCTGTATTTTTTCATCCGTTACCCTGATATAGCCACACCCCATGGGTTCACGGATACCCTTGATGTCCTTTTTGCCAATGCTGTCAAAATCAAATCCTGAACCTAATGCGTCAAAGGTAAGGCGTGTAAGTGCTACCTGATTGCCTTCGCCTATGCCGCCCATGCGTGATGCCATATTAACGGCATCACCAATCACCGTATATTCAAGTCGCTCGGCAGCGCCAATATTGCCGACGATAACCTGCCCGCTGTTGATACCGATGCGAAAAGCAATCGGCTCGCCGGATTGACGCAAGATGCCCAGTTTACCGCAGGCTTTTGCCATTGCTAACCCTGCCTTCGCCGCGTGCCGGGCATGTTGTGCGTCTTCATGCGGATGGTTGAATACCGCCATCACGGCATCACCGATATATTTATCCACATGGCCGCCATAGTAGTCAATGATGCGGTGAAATACTTCAAAATGCTGGTTTAACACATCCACCACTTCTTCGGTGGATGTGGATTCGGAAAACGACGTGAAGGAAACCATGTCCGCGAACAGGACAGTAACCTCCTGTCGACGGTTTTTGGATTGCGTGACACCTTCATCAAACACCTCAGCGACCAGTTTCGGATTAAGATAACGGCCAAAGATGTCACGAATTTCCTCCTTGTGCGCCAATTCTCCAACCATGTTATTGAACTGCTTGGTCGCATCAGTGATCTCATCATTACCCATGAGTGGCAAGCGAATGCTGTAATCGCCAAAAGCCACATGCTCGGCTGCCTGCGCCAATGCCTCAATAGGTTTGCTCATGCGGCCCGCAATCCAGTATACCGCAAGACTGGCCAAGACGATGACCGTGATGGAAGTCAGCGCCATGCGTGTCACCAGCTGGCTGGCGAGTTCCTCCCATGCTTTTTCAGAATAGCGCACGGCAATGATGCCGACTTCTGTTCCAGCATATTCGATTTTTTTAACAAGCCACAAGTGTTCCGCAGGCAACCGCATTGCCTTGTTTTTTGCGATCATTTTGTGCAACAGAGGATCGTCTACACTAATGTTGCCATAATGCTGGTCCTCTCCGTTGGGATATTCGATATGTGCGCCAAGCACCGCCGGCACTTTTTTAAGAAAACCGGATACAATGACATCAACCTCGACCTTGCTTCCGGCCAGCACCGGCAGTTTTAGCTCGTCGCCGAGGCGTTCCACCATCACCTGCGCTTGCGCCGACTGACTGTCCAGCCATGCATCGCGTTCCAAGTCGAGAATAATCAGCGATACTGTCAGCACAGCCACGGATACGGTGAAACTTACCAGTATGGTCCAGCGCCAGCGTATGGGGAAGCGTGGCAGAGCCTCTTCCTGTTCGAAATTTTGCTGTATATGCGTATCCGGTTCCGGCATGAGGTTACTCTATCGAATTCCTTTCCGTGAGCAACGCATGGTGGAGTGATGAACACGATTCATGAAAAATCCCGGTTAAACTTTATCGGTCAGTTGTTCCGCCACCTGCAATACAATTTCTCCCTGCCTCTTTGGCCTGGTACAAATATCTATCGGCAAGATGGAGAAGGTTCTCGGCCTCTGTTTCAACAGATGCGTTGGCAGCACCGGGGGAAAATTCGGCGACACCGGCCGAGAAACTGACGGGAATACGGGATCCATCCGGTAAAGTAACGGATCCGGCCACAACATTTGCAAGCCATTTTTTTGCCGCGATGGTGGCTTGGGCTCCAGGCGTATGCGGCAGCAACACAAGAAACTCCTCACCGCCCCACCGCCCGAGAACATCTGCATCCCGGATGCTCGATTGGAGGGTATTCACAATACTTTTGAGTACGGCATCACCGGCTGGATGGCCATGAGTGTCGTTGACTGATTTGAAGTGATCCAGATCTATCAACACCACGGAATAAGGAAAGCCATAGCGCCTGGATTGAGCGATGCCTTCATTCATAGCAGAGAGCATGTGGCGACGGTTATAAGCGCCTGTCAGCGGATCATGAGTGGCTTCAAAGAGAAGTTTTTCCTTTGCATCCTTCAGGCGATTGACCATCTTCAGAATCAGTTTTGCCTCGAGTCCACCGATTACACCACCGACACCGAGAATGCCAGCTGCCACATCTTCCACCATTTCATTGCCCGTGAGATTAAAGGCAATGCATGGCGTGCAGCTTTTGATTGCCTTTTCGATATCATGGTAGGTGGGGATGCCATTTTCTTTGGCCAGGAGCATGGCCGGAGCATCCGGATGCCTGTCTGCGACGCCAATAACTTCTACCAATTCTTCGTTTTGTAGCATTTCCAGTATCGCAGAGCCTTCCTGGCCTCCACCCAGAATCAATGCACGGTTCGGTTTTTCCTTTGACTGGGCCATTTCCCCTCCTGTCCCGCTATTGGCGGTGTAAGGATAATTCAGGCTAGAATATGCCACTTTTCAAGGAGAAAGGCATGCCTGACACACGTAAACTGGATGCAAAGAAGAAAAAACAGCTTAAACAGGCTGCACACCATTTAAAGCCCGTCGTACGTATCGGGCAGAAAGGGCTTACGGAAAATCTTGTTTGTGAGACGGATACCTGCCTTGCACGGCACGAACTGATTAAGGTGCATGTGGCGGCAGGGGACAGGCAGGCGCGTTCCGATATGGCTGAAAGGCTGGCTGATGCCACCCATGCGGCTTTTGTGCATCAGATTGGCAAGGTGTTTGTGCTATACCGTCAACGCAAGGATGCCGATGACTGATTACGAGCAACAGATTCGGGGCATCCTTGAAAACACGTTTTGTCCGGCACTGCTTGAAATTGAGGATGAATCATGGAAACACGCGGGACATACCGGTGTGCATACGCACGGTGGCGGGCATTTCGTGGTGCATATTGTGGCTACGTGTTTTAGAGGAAAAACAAGGGTCGAACGGCACCGCATGGTGAATGAAGCGCTGGGAGACGCATTTGAAGCCGACATTCATGCGCTGTCGATTAAGGCCAACACACCTGAAGAAGCAAGTTAGGGCCTTTCCGCTTCTTTTTCCTGGCGGAAGACTTCGGCATTTTTACCAATAATCACCAGTAATATCAGGGAATAAATAAATGTTGACAGCAAAATAACGCCAATGACTACAGCCTTGAACATTTCCAGATGTGGGAAGGAGGCCGGGATCATCGTTAACATCACAATGGACAAGCCTCCCTTGATTCCGGCAAAGGTCAGCACGCCCCACCAGCGAAAATTAATATTGGTCATTTTGATGGTCTGCTTGGTAATGATAGCAAATTTGGCCATCATCAGCGCCCGGATTACCGTGGTGGCCAGGAACATGGCCAGGATCTCTTTTTTATACTGTACTAACAAATCTATCCGAACAATTTCCGCCATGGCGACAAACAGCATGGTATTGGCAACCAACGCCAGCAATTGAATATCCTCTTTGGTGCGTAAATGCCGCTGCTGTTCTGCTACTGTAACCTTTATTTTTGCCAGAGCAGAATCAATCAGACGCCTTGACGGCTGTTCCTGAGCGGATTCCCGCCGTAAATCATTTTCTTCCCGGCTCAGACGGGTTTCTTCATCATTAATTTCCTTGGTCATCCAGTGATTCACGGTCACCGTTGCGAAAATACAGGACAGAATACCGGACAGATGTAGATGCGAATGTGCGCCAAGCAGATTAAGCAGGGCGTAAAAATGCTCGGCCAGCGTGAATGCGCCATAGCCTGTGAGAACCAGAACCATCATTTCGGCGATCCTGTTTTCAGTCGTTTTCAACGCAACCAGACCGATATAACCAATGCCTGTTCCCATGACTGCCGAGCCCAGCACGACAATCATGCTGATTTCCCCGACGTATCCGGCTGTAATGTTGCCACCCTCAAGTGCGTACAGGCCAATGAATACGAATACAATCAGTGCGGTAGCATCATTAAACAGGCTTTCACCTTCGGCCAATATTTTGAGACGGTGAGGTAACTCGAACCTGGAAAAAATGCTGATCACGCTGACGGGATCAGTAGCCAGCACCATGGAAAAAAGAACAATGATGGCCGCTACGGATAAATGATATTGGCCAAATAACCAGTCACCAAGAAAAATGGCTGCAATGACAGACAATGCAACGGCTACCACCGCCAGAAAAAAGAGACTCAGAGCATGTTCTTTCAAATCCGCTACGCTTAATTCCAGAGAATCGGAAATGAGCAGGATGGGGAGTAGCGCCAGCACCAGTGCAGCGAAATGGTTGGCATCTTCTGCAATCCCGATTTCGGGCATCAGTATGTATAATCCGAATGACAGGGTGATGAGCGACAGGGGGGAAGGGATGTTGAGTTTGTCTTCAATTTGCAGCGCCAGATATAAAATGGCTGCGACTGCCAGAACTGTTTCAATCATCGGTTACCTCCCGGGGAATGGATTGCCAATGGAATTGGGTTGCCATGGCACACAGCAAATTCAGGGCCAGATTCCAAACAATCTGGCCGTTTGGAATATAATCAGGCTGCGAAAATTACTGCCACGACAAACAACAAATATAAAAAGGCATTACCGCACAACCCCATGGGCGACAGGCGTCCACGATGCAGTAATAGCCCCAGCCAGATAATACCCGTGAAGGCCAGCACCACCGCAAGGCGCGCAAACATCTCTTCAAAATGCCATGGCATCAGCAGCATGCCGATGGCCGGGATCATGGTCCCCTGGAATACCATGGCTCCGGTAATATTGCCAAATGCCAATGTATCGCGACCGCGACGAATCCAGATTACTGAATTTACTTTCTCCGGCAATTCCGTTGCCACTGGCACAATCAGCAATGAAACCAGCAGTACGGAAACACCCAATATTTGACTCAATTGTTCCGCACCATCTACGAACAGGCGTGCGCCCCAAACCAGCACAACAAGCCCCACCAGAAACTGAATGATTGCCACCCAGACGCTTTCGGGAAGAATACGGCTAAAATAAAGGGGGTGATCGGCTTCAGTGGCATGCCCCTGATCCACCAGTGATGCGCTGGCTTTGATCGTGGTTAACACATAAAAGAAATACATAATGACCAATATGATGGCGATAAACACATGGGCGTGCGTCCATGCTTTCGGCAAGAATGCCGCCAGAGTAACCATGGAGAAAGCGCACAGAAATGTGATAATATCACGTTGCAATCCCGATGTTTCGGGACACAAACTATCCGACCAGCCGCGCTTTCCCGCTGCAAACATACCCATGATGCCCAGGCTCAGGGTTGCCAGCATAAAGGGAGCACCGAGTATGGCGCCCATGCCTACAGCCTCATTGACATGCTGCGCCGCGCCCCCGCCCAGAATAGCTACAATCGGCACAATCGTTTCTGGTAAAGCCGTACCAACCGCAGCAAAAATAGAACCTGTCACACCCTCGGACACACCAAAACGCTCGCCGATAAATTCCAGCGCATTGGTGAATGCCTGCGCAGCTGTGAAAACCAGTACCAGTGCCGCAAATAGCAAGGCGAGAGAGTCCCACATGGATAATTACTTTTGAAAGGCGTTATTGCCGGTCAAATATTGAGATTAAATCTACTATCAGAGCCGCTTCCCCGTAATATAATGCAGCATTGAAATGTGCTTCTTGTTCATGTCACGGATAACCTTGGAGGAATAGAAGAGCATATAGGCTACCAGCGCATATACGAGTTCCTGATGGTCTGCCATCAGTTGTGAAAGGCCATCACGTGTGACTTTATACACCACGCAATCCTGCTTGGCGGTCACATGGGCGCTGGCGGCTTCTTTTGTGAGGAATGTCATTTCGCCAAACAAAGCGCCCTCGTTTGCCCCGGCGATGTGCAGGCGCTCGCCATTGACGTCGGTCTCCACATCGGCCATTCCCGAACGCAGAATGTAGAGGATTCCGCCGGGTTGCCCCTGGGAGACAATCGTTTCACCCTTGGCAAAGTCTCTGGTTGTCATGACCGCATCCAATGCGCTGCGATCGTCCTCACCCAAATCACGGTCCAGAATTTCCTTCCCAAGCCAGTCGAAATCAATGCTCATGCCACCCTCCTGTACTCGTTCCGCAGTCAATGCCAAGCATGTTTTTGGTTTAGGGCCTGTTCACATAAAATCCAGGCGTAGCGACGTGGTCATTTTTGGGACGCTGCAAGGCATTTCGAGCGCAGTGTGCTGAATGCACATCAGCGAGAAATAACGCTGGAGCGGCCAAAAATGACCCGTCCCGCAGGGCTGCGCCCGAAATGAGGCCATGCGGCGTTGCTCGTCGTTCATTTGGATTTACCAAACTTTTCTCCTCGTGCCTTGCCTGGCCTCATTTCGGGCAGTAGCGCTACGCCTGGATTTTATGTGAACAGACCCTAACTGGACAATAGCCACTATGCATGGAATTGCAATAGCATCGCCGCCGAGCCTTTATCCTGCCTTATAATAGTTGAAATGATTTGTATCACGCTGGTTCAGAATGAGCAGATGTTTCGCAAAGACAATGCGGGTGCTAGTGTCCTATTCCGTAGAAGAGCATACCATCAGAGCGCTCCCTTCGGGCGAGTGCTGGCGGGCGTTCGGCTGCGTTGCGCTCGTTTGAATTGGCCACGGCCAGTCCCGCGCTCGCGCGCCTTGCCGAACATCCCGCCAGCACTCGCTGATAGTATGCTCTTCTACGGAATAGGACACTAGATTCAACCCGGACTATTCATGAATCACCGTGATGGTTGCGAATAAAGGGGCAAGCAAGGGCGCGGCAGCATTTATGAATAATCCGGGTTAACTCTTACGGACAAACAACAGGAGAACTATGATGGCTTTGGTCGCGTCAATCCATGTGGAACCCGGATGGTTATTGCCGGATGTTGAGTTGAAGGACATCGATGGACAACGGGTTAAACTGACTGATAAAATGGGTAAGAATGGTTTGCTGGTCGCTTTCACCTGTAATCATTGTCCCTATGCGCTGGCGGTATGGCCGCGTTTGATTCGTCACGCGGCGGCATTCCGGCAAAAGGGGGTGAATACCGTGGCGATTAATCCCAATATCCATCCCGATTATCCGGAAGATTCCACTCCCGCCATGAAGGATAAAATAGCCGAGTGGGGAGTGGATTTTCCGTATCTGGCCGATGAGACACAACAGACAGCACACGCATTCGATGCGCAATGCACACCGGATTTGTATCTTTTTGATAAGGATGGAAAGCTGTACTATCACGGGCGTATGGATGATTACTGGAAGGATGAGACCAAAGTCACGCAGCAGGAACTGGCTTTGGCGGTGGATGCCATGCTGGCGGGTCAGTCGGCGCCGCAGCCGCAGCACCCGAGTATCGGATGCTCAATCAAATGGCTGGATGAATAATACCGTCTAAGGCATCGTTGAAGTTTGTTTCAAGGTATCCAGTGAACGGCGGATTCTCCGGCTTAGTTGCCCGGCGGTGAAGGGTTTTTCCAGCACATGCTCCCGATCAACAGGGACATCGCCGGCCAGGGAGCCATCTCTGTCGTAACCGGTAACAAACAGAATCGGAAAGTCTCCCCGTATTTGCTGCATGCGGCTTGCTGCTACAGGCCCGCTTAGTTTGGGCATCACAACATCCATAATGACCATATGAATATCGTTTGATTTCTGTTTGAATAGTTCAACAGCTTCAAGGCCATTATTTGCCGTCAGAATATTGTAGCCCAAAGAAGTCAGCACATCACAGTTGGCTTCCAGAAGTCTGTTGTCATCATCAACCAGCAAAAGTGTTTCCCCAAAACCGGGGACGAATGAATCGGTTTGCGACATCGAATTCAGCTGCTTTTTTTTATCTAGGAGCGGAATATACAGGTGGAATGTGGTTCCTTTTCCTTCCGTACTGTCCACCTCAATGAATCCTCCATGGGTTTGAACAGCGCCAAATACCATGGCAAGGCCCAGGCCCGTGCCTTTTCCTACTTCCTTGGTGGTGAAGAACGGTTCGAAGATGTTATCGATTTTATCTTTTGGTATACCACTACCGTTATCGGCAACACTGAGACAAACGAATTGTTCTGACCTTATTTCCGGATGCCGGGAACGGAAGTTGGTATTGGAATCCACTACGGACATTTTGACGCGTATGGCAGGGTTTTTAACGTCCTGCATTGCATCGCGGGCATTGTTCATCAGGTTCATCAATATCTGTTGGAGTTGGGTGGTATCACCCATGATATAGACAGGGTGATTGGGGAAATCACATGACACATGAATATGCTCAGGGATGGAAACGCTGGACAGTTTGTAAGCTTCTTTCAGGAACGGGGAAAAATCGAAGGATTTGAATTCCACGCTGTCCTTGCGGGCAAATGTCATCAATTGCTTGATCATGTCAGCGGCATGCGTCAAAAGCTGGCTAATTTTTCCGAGCCTCTCCTTTGCGTCCGGTTCTCCTGTCAGCTTTCTGTCCAGCATGTAAAGATGTGCCATGACGCCGGCAAGCATATTGTTGAAATCATGCGCAATACCTCCAACCAGCGTGCCAATAGCTTCCATTTTTTGCGCCTGACGGAAATTATGCTCACTCTCGGCAAGGGCTATGGAGGAATGTTTCCGTTCTTTGATTTCCTTTTTCAGGTGCTCGTTGGCATGAACGAGCGCACGCGTTTTTTCCTTGACCTGTTCATCCAGCTTATCACGGATGTGGCGCAGATGATCTCTGGCCTCAAGAATTTCCCCCTGTTGCCGTTCCTGTTGCACTTCAAAGATGTTCGCAATAGCCGTGAAAAACAACAACATGACAGGAAAGAAAGACAACATATCTGGACTGTAAGGCAGGTTTAATGCGCCTCCAGCGTTCATGATGAACACCGTGCTTTCGATGATCATGAACAGGCCGATCCATGCCCAGCCGATACGCGCACCCATCAGTGCAAATGCCAGGAATGGATAAACCAGAGACCAGTAAGCTCCCATATCCCCGATGCCGCCATCCACGAACAAAGCCGTAAAGACCACAATGGAAAGCATCATCAGCCACCATCGGACAACCGGTAAAAACCAGTCATATTTTAACATGTAAATGCTGATACACAGAAGCGCTGTTGTAATGAATTCAACAGCCGCCAGGGTAAAACGCGCATAGGCGTAGTTGATAAAACTGAAGAGCAACACGGTGGGCAGGGCGATATATATCACCATGGTGACCACGTTGAGCTGATAGCGCGAATC
>CAZEMN010000018.1:16972-20491 GCA_964513335.1 uncultured Zetaproteobacteria bacterium
CACACCCAGAACAGCGTGCCCTTGTATTTACCTGATTTCGCACGCTTGAGCACCATGCGTGTTCTGCACTTCTTACAGGTGCGGAATGCTTCCATGGAGACGGTGGCGACCATTTCATCCGGTGTGGGAGCTTTTTCCCGTAGAAACGGTTCCAGTATCTGCCGGAGATCATGCACGGAATAAGACGTCTTTCGTGGCAGACGAAAAACAATGACCCCCAGTTGCTCCAGCAAATCGGTGGCATGTATTTTTTTGCGTGCATAGTTGGCATCTTCGAGATCGATGGCACAAACTACATTCAGATTTTCTTTCGCGCACAGAATGAAATCGACGTCGCGTTCTCCATACTTGCGTGCTTTTTCAAGCAGTTTCTTGTCCACACCTTTTTTGATGATGCCGATGTCCGAAAGTGACACTTTGGCCATGACATGCATTTCTTTGCCGACTACCAGATGAAGCGCATTGAAACATTCGAGCTCCGATGGGCTTAGTAGGGAAGGAACATCACGCCCGGGAACATTCTGGGCAATACCGGGGCCTTCAGCACGGTCTCTGCGAAGCAGCAGAACCGTTTCGAAGATGATAACGGCAGCGCCGATTCCAATTCCAATGAGCATCCAATTCGTTTGATCCAACGTATTTCTCCATTGCGTTATGATATTTGCAGTCTGCCAATTCACGTCGGAAAACCCAGTCGCTGGCTGTGATACAGGTCACAAATACGGACTATAGCATGATGGTTTCGTAAGGAGCCATCATCGCGCCCACGGACGGCGCGTAAATCAATGATTTGTCAGGAAAGTGAAAATCGTACTTTTTACGGCTTCGTCATAACTCGTGTGCGGCAAACCAGTTCTTTCCTTGCCCAATATCCACAATAAGCGGGACATTCAGTTGTACCGCAGATTCCATCTCCTCGCGCATGATATTGGATACGTCCCTCACTCTGGGTTCAGGACACTCTACCACCAGTTCGTCATGTACCTGTAGAATCATACAGGCTTCGGAAATTTCTTTTGCCAGCCGGGTATGCAGATGGATCATGGCAACCTTGATGATGTCCGCAGCCGAGCCTTGCAAAGGCGCATTGATGGCCGTGCGCTCGGCATACTGGCGGCGGAGTCCATTTTTTGCATTGATTTCCGGCACATGAACACGGTGGCCCAAAAGGGTTTCAACGTAGCCCTGCGCTCTGGCAAGTTCCAGCGTTTTTTCCATGAAATGACGGACTGCGGGGTATTGTTCAAAGTAGGCATCAATAAAGGCCTGTGCCTCACCGCGTTCAACACCCAGTTGTTTGCCTAAACCGAAGGCGCTCATGCCATAGAGGATGCCGAAGTTGATGATTTTGGCCCGGCGGCGCATGTCGCGGGTGACATCCTGCAATGGCACTTGATTTACGGCGGCAGCGGTGGCTGCATGAATATCTTCACCATGGGCGAATGCGTCTGACAGCACTGTATCGCCGGAAAAGTGCGCCATCAATCGTAATTCGATCTGTGAATAATCCGCAGATATAAGCAGGTTTCCTTCCCCGGCGGTAAATGCCTTACGAATCTCCCGCCCTTCTTCGCTGCGTATCGGGATATTTTGTAAATTCGGATCGGAGGAGGAGAGACGTCCGGTGGTGGTGACCGCCTGATTATACGAAGTGTGCACCCGGCCTGTTTCCGGATGAATCAGCTTTTGCAGCGCATCGGTATAGGTGGATTTTAGTTTGGCCAGTTGGCGTACCTCAAGGATCAGGCGAGGGACTTCATGATCTTCGGCCAACTGTTCCAGCACTTCCTGGCCGGTGGCCCACTGGCCCGATTTGGTTTTCTTGCCGCCGGGGATTGCCAGCGTTTCAAACAGCAGAACGCCCAGCTGTTTGGGGGACTGGATATTGAAGGTGTTGCCGGCAGCCTGATGGATATGTTTTTCCAGTTCATCAATACGTTTGCCGAAGCGCCCGGAAAGGTTCACCAACTTGTCAATATCCAGATGAGCACCGGTCCATTCCATATCCGCCAACACACGGGACAGGGGCAATTCAATATCGTCATGGCGTTTGATGCGTTCGCCGAGTTTGCCGCACAGGTGCTGCGTCAGGCGCAGAGCGATTTCGGCATCCTCGGCGGCATAGGGCAGGGCGGCCGCAACTGATACATGGGAAAAATTGATTTGCTTTGCGCCTTTGCCTGCGACTTCTTCATACGAAATGCAGCGGTGCCCGAGATATTTAAGCGCAACGTTATCCATCTTCGCCGATTGTCCTGCTTCATCCACATAAGCGAGCAACATGGAGTCATAACGAATACCCGCAAGCTCAATGCCTGCCCGCCTGAGCACCTGGATATCGTATTTCAGATTGTGACCACATTTGTGCGTGTCCCGATTCTCCAGCATGGGCTTCAATGCCGACAGCACATCCGCTTTGGGCAACTGGCGCGACGCTTCCCCGAACAAATCGGCAGATCGGTGGCCGACCGGTACATACCAGCCCTCGCCCGGCTTGACGGCAAACGACAGGCCAACCAGTTCCGCATCATGACAGGAAAGGGATGTAGTCTCGGTATCCACGGCGATAAGTTCTGCGGATTCCAATGTTGTAACAAGTTGTTTTAATGTCTCGGGCGTATCCACCAGAAGGTTTGTGCGTTCCTCCGCATGTTCGGATGAGGTCTGCCCGGCAGGCTCGACTTTGAATTCTTCAATGAACCGGTGGAATTCCAGTTGTTCAAAGATTCGGGCTAACTTCTGCCTGTCTGGTGACTGTATCGCCAGTTCATCCAGTGTCCTACCCACGGGCGTTTGTTCGTCCAGTGCCACCAGCCGGTATGAAAGGCGTGCATCCTCAGCATGCTGAATCAGGTTTTCGCGCCGTTTGTTCTGTTTGATTTCCGGCGCATGTTCCAGCACGCCTTCGAGATCACCATACATCTCAAGGAGTTCCACGGCCGTCTTCGGGCCAATGCCGGGAACGCCGGGGATGTTGTCGGACGCATCGCCGGCCAGTGCCAGCAGATCGTGGATTCTGTCGGGCGCCACGCCCCATTTGGCTTTCACCTCATCCGCGCCGTATTCGATGTGTTTCATGGTATCGAGCATCCAGATGCGGTCTCCAACCAGTTGCATCAGATCCTTGTCGGTGGAAACAATAGTGACATCCCAGCCCTTGTGTTCAGCAAGGCGTGCCAGTGTGGCAATCACGTCATCGGCCTCGTAATGGTCGATTTGAATGAGCGGCAGATTGAATCCGCGCGTGACCTCAAATACATAGGGCCACTGTACGGCCAAATCCTCCGGCATCGGGGGGCGATGGGCCTTGTAATCGGTATATATATCGTTACGAAATGTTCCCCCTTTCGGGTCGAAAGCAACGGCGACATGTGTGGGTTGAAGTTCCTTGAGGATGCTGCGCAGCATTTGTACATAGCCGAAGACCGCATTGGTCGGTTCACCCTTTGAATTCGACAATTGCCGAATGGCATGAAAGGCGCGAAAAACGTAGTTGGGACCATCAATAAGAACGAGGTG
>CAZEMN010000019.1:0-5139 GCA_964513335.1 uncultured Zetaproteobacteria bacterium
GATGCGGGATCTGCATCGTGATATCAAAGGCTGCATGGCCGATACAAAGTACATCCAACATGCTCAAAGCACTCAAGGACTTTTCAACATATAGCGGCCCGTTTTTTTTCCGCCAACCTTTTCAACCAAGCCAGCATCGAGCAGCGGATGCAGCAGATTCATGGCCCCCTGACGGGAAACACCGAGGGCTTGCCAGATTTCAGCAGGCACCATGCTTCCGTGGTCGCGGAGCAAGTGCAGCAACTGTTCCTGTCTTGGACGCAAGGCCAGCTTTTGTCCGGGCTTCACTTGCAGCGACTGAATCCGCAGCCAGACACGCTCAAGGGTTTGCCGAAGACCGGCGGCGCAGTATTCCAGCCAGCCGGTTAAATCCTCTCCGGCCTTCCGGACGTCATCCAGGGCTGCGTAATACATGGCTCTGTCCTCCCAGTAATACTCATCCACCGAAAAAATATGATGGGTGTCGAAACCGTGGCGGTAGAGCTCCCATAGAGCCAGCGCCCGGCCTGTGCGGCCATTGCCGTCGGCAAACGGATGAATGGCCTCAAACCGGTAATGCAGGATGGCCGAACTTAGCACCGGCGACAGTTCTTGCGCGGCCATATTCCACCACTCCAGCAACTCGAACATCAGGCCCGACACGGCATCCGGCGGTGGAGGACGGTATGTCCCTATCCGAACAGCGATCATCCGATATGACCCGGCCTCGCCCTGGTCCATCACGCTGCCAGCCAGAATCTGATGCAATGCCAGAATATCCGCCTGACGGATGGTTTTTTTTGTTGCATGCTTTTCCACATAACGCAGCCCGGCGAAATAATTCACGACCTCCCGCTTTGAGCGCTCACCGGGAGTGGAAGGTTCGCGCCCTTCCTCCAGTGCGCGCACCTGCTCCAGGGTCAGCGGATTTCCCTCAATGGCTGTTGAGGCATGGGCATTGCGGTTGCGCGTGTCCTTCTGAAGCGCTGGAACCCAGGCAAGATCAACCGCCGCACCCAGAATGCGCTCACGCAATGCTGCCACCTGCTCGATTTCAGCCAGCAGCGCCGGAGTGATGGTGAATCGCGGAACATAAGCCATATAGAAGAGGGTGGCTGAATGTTAAGTATAAGTCAAGTTTTGTGTCAACCTATTCAATAAAACCGTTGGATTACGCGAGCATTCGTGCTGCCACACTTCGGGCAACAGCATTCCTCCCGCTCATCAAGCCTGAATCCTGTTTTGCACTTCTTACAGCGATAAAGGATTTCCAAGCTTACGTCCCAAGGCCATTGGTAAGATTGCGAAAATTATCCAACCCGGCTTCGATATTCTCGATGATTTCTACGGCCAATTCGTCCGGATCGGGCAGGTTGTCGAGATCGGTTAGACTTTTGTCCTTGAGCCAGAAGATGTCGAGGCTGGTCTTGTCGCGTGCCTCAATCTCGTCATAGGTATACTTACGCCAACGGCCTTCGGGATTCTCCTCGCTCCATGTCACCTTGCGTGCATGCCTGTTCTCCGGTTTGTAGCAGTCGATGAACTCCTGCAAGTCATCCAGCCGCAGCGGCTTCTTCTTCAGTGTGTGGTGGATGTTGGTGCGGTAGTCATAAATCCACACTTCTTTGGTTGCCACATCTTTGCCGCCAGCGCGGTTGTCGAAAAAAATAACATTCGCCTTCACGCCCTGCGCGTAAAAGATACCGGTTGGCAGCCGCAGGATCGTATGCAGCTCGGTGTTGGCGAGCAGCTTCCTGCGCACCGTTTCGCCAGCCCCACCCTCGAAGAGCACATTATCCGGCACCACCACTGCCGCCTTGCCGGTGGTTTTCAGCATGGTGCGAATATGCTGCACGAAGTTGAGCTGCTTGTTCGAGGTGGAGGTCCAGAAATCCTGCCGGTTGTAGGTGAAATCCTCTTTCTCCAACTCACCCTCGGCATTGGTGGAGGTCATGCTGCTCTTCTTGCCGAAGGGCGGGTTGGCAAGCACATAGTCAAAGCGCTGACCAGTATCGGCAACCAGTGAGTCATTGGGAGAAACGGTCGATTCGCCATCGATTTCACCGATATTGTGTAAAAACATGTTCATCAGGCACATGCGGCGAGTGTTGGCCACGATCTCGTTGCCGAAGAAAGTTTCGTGCTTGAGAAATTCCTTCTGCTCGCGGTTCAACTTGTGGTTGGCCACAAGCCAGTCGTAGGCGAAAGAAAGAAGCCGCCGGTGCCGCAGGCCGGATCGGCAATTGTCTTCATCGGCTCAGGGCGCACGCAGGCGACCATCGCTTTAATCAGGGCACGCGGCGTGAAGTACTGCCCTGCCCCTGATTTGGTATCCTCGGCATTCTTCTCCAGCAGACCTTCGTAGATTTCGCCCTTCACATCGGTATCGAGCATGACCCATTTTTCCTGATCGATCATATCAATCACCCGGTAGAGCATGGCCGGGTCCTGAATCTTGTTCTGCGATTTGGTGAATATCTGCCCAAGCATGCCGCGTTTGTTAGCCAATTCGCGCAGTAGTTCGATGTAATAGCCTTCCAGTTCCGCCCCGCGCTTTGTCTTCAGCATCGGCCAGTTGTATTGCTCGGGAATGCCGACATCGCGGCTGTACGGCGGCTTGGCGTATTCATCCGCCATCTTCAAAAAGATCAGATAGGTAAGTTGCTCCAAATAGTCACCGTAGCTCACGCCTGCATCGCGCAATACGTTGCAGAAGCTCCAGACCTTGGAAACGATAGTTGCTGCATTCATGCCTCTTTATCCCCTCTTCATAACGTGCCAGTTACATAAGCCGCAATTGCTATAAATCTTCTAACACCTTGTCAGATAATGATTCTTACACTATGTCATTACCCATGACATGGCATTTCCTTCCACCCAGTCACATAACAGTCACATAAGATTTAGAGCCAAAACGGAATATATTTAGCATGTTTTTTGGATTTGCTGTCCGGGTCATGCGGCTTGATTGCCCCTGCATCAACCGCATCAGAAATAACCCGAGATACCATGGAGTAATTTTCGGAAGCAATCCCGAACCTTTCTCTAAGAGAGGCATTTGTCATCTGCTTGTTCGATACGTAACACAAACACGCGTGCTGATAGCAGGCGCGAATCCGCTCAACCTTGCTCATCTCCGAAAAAGCCCGAGGCGCATACCAAGGCTGTCTTGTATGCGCGCCATGAACAGAAAAATCGGGTGGTGGAAGCTGGAACAACTCGACATTGAAAATCACCTTATCAATACCGCTGCCCCGCTCTTCACAAATATTCAGCCGCCGCATAAATGCGGCCAGGTTCTCATTTCGGGACTGCGGCGGTTCATCAATAAAACGGTTGGTATCAATTAATGGAATACCCGGATTGGTGATTTCGATGCGATCAGAAAATATTTCTACAATAGGGCCGGTCCCACGAATGCTGAAATCCTGGTGGATAATTGCATTGGCTACGAGTTCGCGAATGGCAATCTCAGGATACATCCTGACTTCCTTGCGAAGCGCCTCTCCGATCTGCTCATTTTGCGGCAGTTGGCTATTGATGAAGGAAATTGCTCCTCCAAAGCCTACTGCATATCCCTTTGAGCCATCCTGCTCGCGGATGGTTTGAATGCGGGAATCTCCATCATAGATGACCACTCGCAACGCCTTACGCGCCAGACGGTCAAACTTGGAAATATCCTTGGCAAACAGGATTGCCCCCAGATTGGTGATGTCATAGCGCCCACCTTTCGCAGGAATGATGAACTTCTCCATCTCCAGTCGCTCCATGATGCCTGCACGGTTATCAGGCAATGTTTGCTCTGTTTTCTCAAAATAAGCGGGGTAATCAATTAACGACAAAACATCATCAGAACTCACATTGGAAAGAGATATTCCATCTTCAAACCTCTGTTCAGTGAATAAGGACCAAAGGCGACGTTCCTTTTCGGGATAATCCTTCAACGGCTTCTTATAGCTGCCCACTCGGATATAAGCGACATTTTTGAATCGAATCGGGGTATGCAAAGCCGCCGGCATCTCAATATAGATAACGGGCTGACCATCAACCTCCAGTTCATGAATACGGAAATCCGGGCGTGGAGACAGCATCACGGACAGCCAGCTTTCCAGTTCCTGGCCTTTTACCTTGCCAGTAGATGGCTTGAACGACGTGCCGACGATTTCATGAGTTTTGTTGTCCACACCCCAGACAATGTAGCCGAATGGTTGGCCATGCAGCGCTGCTGCATTGGAAAGTGCCGAGATATATTCCCCGATCTCCTCCGGGTCTTTATTGTTATGTTTGAACTCAACCCATTCGGTTTCCTTGGGCAGAGATAGCAAATGCCTGATCAGCTCTTCCTTGCTCACGCTGCTGCCTCCTTTCGCTTGCGGCCACGGGAGCGGGGAACTGTAGCACGCTCGGCGCGGATGCGGGCGAGGAGTTCGAAGGCGGGTTCGTCAGACGGGTCTTGCGGTACCAGCTTGCCCTTGAAGGCGCGTTTGAGGACTGATTGCCGCAGCGCCTCCGCCTTTTGCAGGCTCTCCTCGATGGCCTGCTCCATCTGCTCGACCACCGAAAACCGCGATTCGATTTCCTGAACGATTTGGTGTTGTTCAGAACAATCACAAATCGGCAATTGCATTTCTTGTAATCCATTACCAGTGAGATGTTTAATAGTTGTCCCAGTAAAGAAACGAGCCAAATGCCCATTCGTGGCCGAAAACTGAATAAAATAGCTCACATAATTCCCAAGAATTGTTTCAGGATGGAAGCGAACACGGTGAAGCGCTTTTTGTATCCGCATCTCTGACGCCTGGCCTAGCCAAATAGCGCACCTTCCTGGTTCGCCTCCTTCACAAACGACCAAATCGCCTGATTCCAAGCCATAGCGAGCATATTCGCCGGTCTCGAAACGCATTGCAGAAACATCCGACAAGTCGAAGCCACCCCACCGAACATTTTGATTTCTTAGGTAAGGCATCATTTCGCCTTGGTTCTTCTGCTTATCCAGCATCTTTCCAAGTACCGATTCTGCAAATGCATTGCCGAACCTTGACCACCCCCACCCCTCCGGTAGTTCTGGGAGATCGGCGAGTTCGTCGGCGGTGAGGGGAGGGAGTTCCTTGGGCTTTTTGGGTTTGGTTGGTTTTTTGCCCGGCTTGCCTGCGGCTTGCC
>CAZEMN010000019.1:5239-19961 GCA_964513335.1 uncultured Zetaproteobacteria bacterium
CGGCTTGCCTGCGGCTTGCCATTGCTCCACGGCCTGCTGCCATTCGGCGAGTTGGGCGGCATAGCGGGCTTCGCGTTCGGTCTTGATGCAGGCCAGCAGTTCGTCGGCCGATTCAAGTTCGTCCGCGTGCTCTTTTCTCCAGCTTTCGGTGAGCCTGCCTTCAAAGGCCGCTTTTAGCACCGACTGCCGATAAACCTTCAACTTCTCCCGCGCCGTCTTCAGGCTCTCCACCCCCTTCTCCAACTCCGAAAACAGCTCCTCGATCTTCGCCACAATCCGGTGTTGTTCGTTTTCAGGAGCATATTTAACAAGGATATTCTTCATCTGCGTCTGATTTAATTTCAAGCGAGTCGTTCCAGTCACGAACTCACGAAAATTAACTTGGTTCAGAAAGTAGCAAAGATATTTGTTTGAAGTGATCGCCCGAAGTATATGGGCATGGTTGTTCACCCAAAACTTTCCAAATGCGATATATGCAGTGTCTTTCGTGTGATCGAGAAAAGGCGCTCCATCTTCTCCAAGAAGGATGAACTCGCCATCAAACAAATAATCGTCAATCCACCCAACCTGCCCTGTTGCGCCATAATATTGGAATAGATCGGCCGTTGCCTTTCCGGCGATCCTTTCAGACCGCTCGCGTGAGTTAATCGGAACTCTTTGGCTATCGAGGACTTCGCAAACAGAATTTAGATCGACCGTTTCCCAGCCATTCAGCAATTCTCTCATGCTGCCAACGCCTCACTTATTGACCTAAAGTGCCACACTTTAGTTGCGATAATTGCAACTGTAAGAGTTTTTTGTCTATACTTCGGGTATCTCATCTGCCAAGGGCAGAAGGAGTTGGACCGACGCTCTGCGTCGGTCTTCGTTTTTTTAACGGATGCGACGATCATATTTCTTCTGCATTTTTCTTCGCTCGTTTGAGTACGAGATCCAATATGAGGTTATGATTCTTCGCTTTCCATTTGGAAACTTTTTCATGATGACTACAAAGTCGTAATCCTTGAGCCACACATAGGTTTTTATTGTTCCATCACCCTCATCATGGTCCCAGTCCAAGACTTCCGGCTTGTCCGGTTGGTCGAGCATTGCTCGTACCCAAGGAAGTCTTTCTATTCTACGAAAGTCGGGTAAACGCTCCCCAGTATGTTTATCTTTCCGAGTTGTTAGATGCCAAAAAATCTCCTCTTTGCCATCATCCATATCGAGAAAGAACCAAACCTCTGATCCACGATAAGTAGGGCGAGTGTCTTTCAGATCGTGGCAGAATAGTTGGTATAATTTTTCATATGTGTCTGATGACCACGGATTTACAGGGAACATTTCGGGAAGCCATGAGGGTTGGCTCATGGCTGTGCTACCGACCTTGGCGTGAACACGAAAAGATTAAGCTTGGTCTCAGATAACGCAGTGGAGTTCAATAGATCATGGCCAATTTTGTTCTCAATATGCTCCACAATTTTAATCTTTGTTTGATTGCCGGAAAGTCCTCGCTGGCGATATGAAACCGCTCCGAGCAGGAAGTCGGCCAGTTGCATCAGGTCAGACTCATGGGAATGAATGTTCTGGAGGTGGCGGACCATCTGACTGGTAAAATCAAATACATTATTGCATAAAACATCTTTAAGCTTCCGAATCTTTAGACGGCTTCTCGTATCCTTCACGTCCAGATAGATGTTGTAGCAATTGTCAGGGCTGAGAATCTTGCTCAGCAGTGAAAAGTACATTTTGTAGTAGAAAGTATCGTGAGAGCCTTCGTTAAAGGCATCATGGTTGAGCTTGGACTTATCCGACACAATCAAAGCTCGGAAATGCAAGGGGGCCTCTGCCAAAAACCAATCAACCAACTCAAGGTAAAATTCTTCTCGGGCTTTGGAAACCTTTGTCCACTTCAGTTCGCCTTTAGCATTGTGCCGTACTTTCATGTCCCTGAGTTCTGATGACAGCCGTTGCCTTTCATCAAACGGGCACCAGATACTTCCAAACAACATAGCCCTCTGCCCATCGTTTTGGAGGTGGCAGGATTCATCACAATACACATTGAAAATTTGGCTCATGTTCTTCTCCATTTTTCTTTCATGCTGCCAGTGCCTCATTCATTTCATTGAGCAGATCATCCATGCCATCGCCGAAGAGTTTATACATGCGACCGAGGCCACCTTTGGCATCGAAGGGGGCAAATTCGAGATCGTCGCGGTCAATATGGTAGGAGGCGGTGACGTGATCGCGGATCATGTGCAGCCAGGCCATCTGCTCCTCGTTGAACTTGGGGGCATTGCCGCGCTGTTTGGCCATCACCCAGCTCTGGAAGTTGCGCCGCACGGTCGCATCGAATGGCGTCAGCTCCTCATCGATAGCGCAGATATGGCGGATCAGGGCGACGAGTGCGGTTAGCTCATCTTTCAGCGAATGTACCTTGGTCTTGCCCAGCTTTTCATAGGCCTGCCAGACGCAGCTCGGCATCAGGCTCGGGCGGTTGCGCTTGAGCACATCCAGCACCTCACGGATCATTTTGAAGGTCAACTCCCGCCGGTTATAGAGCTGGTTGTAGAAGATCGACAGGGCTTTGATTTCATCCTTGTGCTCGGCCATAAAGGCGGCGAAATCCTGCACCAGTGCTTCGGCCTGCTCTTTATCCTGCTCGCCCCAGCCTGCGAAGGTAACTTCATCGATATTGACCGTGTCGATGATCTGCTCATGACTGCGGCGGATACCTTCAATACAAGTGTTCAGCTCGCCGTTGAACATGTTCGTGGCGTTTCGCACCAGCTCAGTCTGTACCTCGTTGAAATCTTTGCCCGACTGATGCGCCTTTTCTTCAATCAGGTCGGGATTCACCGACTCCAGCAGACCGCGCACGATATGATCGAGCGGCACACCGCCGGATTTCTCCATGACCTGCTTCTGCTCAGCATCGTTTAGCGAGCGGGAGAGGCGTGTTAAACGGTTGGCCAGCGACAGCACCGTATCTTCGTCGCTGGCACCTATCATCACGCCATAAAGCAAATCCTTGAGCGGCACGGTGGGCTTGCGCTCCAGCGGCCTTGAGTCCGTCTTCAGTGATTTGGTGACACCGATGGCATCAACAATAACGAAATGGGTTTTTGCCTGTGCGGATTTGGAAACCTTCTGTAGATCATCCTTGCCGATGATGCGCGTGCCACGCCCCTTCATCTGCTCGAAATATCCTTTGGACTTCACATCGCGCATAAACAGCAGGCACTCCAGCGGCTTCACATCGGTGCCGGTGGCGATCATGTCCACGGTGACGGCAATGCGCGGATTGAAATCATTGCGAAAGCTGGCCAATACCGATTTCGGGTCTTCCTCGGTCTGATAGGTGATCTTCTTGCAGAACTCGTTGCTCTCGCCGAACTCCTCACGCACGGTGCGGATGATGTCGTCGGCATGGCTGTCGGTTTTGGCGAAGATCAGGGTCTTGGGCAGCTCGCTGCGGCCGGGAAAGATTTCCGGCCATTTGGTCTTGAAAGTGCGAACAATCTTGCGAATCTGGCTCGGATTGACCACATCCTTGTCCAACTGCTTGTTTGAGTATTCGACATCCTCATCAAGCTGTGTCCAGCGTTGCTCACGCGTGAGCTTATCGCGCAAATCGACGAACTCTTTGGCCTTTAACTCGCCGCCCTGTTTCGTCACCTCGGTTTCGATCAGATACACATCATGGCCGACGTTTACACCGTCCGCGACGGCTTCCTCATGGCTATATTCGCTGACCACATTCTCATTGAAGAAGCCGAAGGTGCGTTTATCGGGCGTGGCGGTGAGGCCAACCAGAAAGGCATCGTAATAGTCGAGCACCTGTTTCCACAGGTTGTAAATCGAGCGATGGCATTCGTCGATGACGATAAAATCGAAGAACTCCAGCGGAATCTTGTCGTTGTAGACCACCGGCAGTGGCTCTTTGGCCTTGATGATATGCTCGGCCGGATTCTCTTCCTCATTCGATTCATCCATCTCCTCGCCCTTCAAGATTGAATAGAGTCGCTGGATCGTGCTGATGCAGACCTGCGCATCGGCGGCAACGTGCGAGGATTTCAAGCGCTGCACGTTGTAGAGCTCAGTGAACTTGCGATTGTCGTCATTCGGCAAATAGGCCATGAACTCCTGCTCGGCTTGCTCGCCGAGGTTTCTGGTATCGACCAGAAAGAGAATGCGTTTGGCCCCGGCGAACTTGAGCAGACGATAGATGGCGGTGATGGCTGTATATGTTTTACCCGAGCCTGTCGCCATCTGAATCAGGGCGCGCGGGTGCGCTTGCCTGAAGGATGATTCCAGATTGTCGATGGCGCTGATCTGACAGTCGCGAAGGCCTTCTGTGGAAAGTGCCGGGATCCCCTGCAAACGGTCGCGCAGGCTGGCATCCTGCGAAAGCCATTCCTGCAATGTTCCCGGACAATGGAAGGAGAACACGGTCCGCGAGCGGGGCTTGGGATCGCGCATATCGCGGAACCGGGTGATGAGGCTGTTGGATTCGTAGACGAAGGGCAGCGGCTCGTTGTTGTTCACCCACTTAAGCGTTGCCTCGGCATAACCCCCGGCTTGATCTTCAGCCACAACCAAATGCTGGCCCTCTTCGGCACGCTTGGCCTCGATAACGCCGACGGCCTTGCGATCCACAAACAGTACATAGTCAGCCGGGCCAACATCGGTAGGATACTCGCGAACAGCCACGCCCAGGGACGCATTGAAATCGATAGCGGACTTGTCCTGTACCGACCAGCCGGCAGACATAAGCATGCGGTCAATCTGATCGCGAGCTCTCTGCTCCGGATTCTGGTTGATATCCGCCATATTTCCCCTCGTATTCCGCAGCGACTATAGCCCAAATGCGGTATCAGACAAATTCCGAGGGTAATGAGATAAAAAATCAGGCTTATAATTCATGGCCAACATCTTCAAGTCTCCCTCAGGGAGAAAAGCGATGGGATGGATGCTTTTGGCAATATATCAGGAGACAAAAAGTGTATTGCCGACAATCTGAATGTTGACACAAAACTTGACTTAAAAAGAAAAAGAGCAGCCAAAGCCGCTCCTTTTTGTTTGGTGCCGAAGACTGGAGTCGAACCAGCACGGGCGTAGCCCACCACCCCCTCAAGATGGCGTGTCTACCAATTCCACCACTTCGGCAATGCTATAAATGCTACGTACGGATTGGTGCTTAATTTGCACCCGGCAAGGCATCATCTTTCTTGCCCGTATCTTGCTTTAATTTGGAAGGATCGAATGTACCACTGCTGCCTGCATTCGGCAGGGTGTCCTGCTTCACTGGCACCTGCCGGGTGGTGGCTTCTATCACGGAGCCTGCTTTCTGTTGCGAGAAAAAGGCCAGTGTCAGGCTGGTAATCATGAACACTGCTGCGAGACCTCCCGTCAGTTTGCCCAGGAAGGAGCCGGAACCGCGGCTGCCAAAGAGGGTTTGCGCCCCGCCGCCGCCGAAAGAAGCACCCATGTCCGCGCCCTGGCCGCGCTGGATCAGCACCACGCCGATCAGGGCCACTGCGACCAGAATATGTAAACTGATTACCAGTATGTTCATGCTTTATTCCCCTGTCGCAACGCTGGCTGCTGCCTGGATGATCTGGTTAAACGATTCGGCCTGCAGGCTGGCGCCGCCAACCAGTGCACCTTCGACACCCGGACAGGCCATCAACGCGGCCGTATTGTCGGGTTTTACGCTGCCACCATAAAGCACGCGGCAATCATGACCCATGCGGGCCAGTTCACTGTGGATGAAGGCATGCGTTTCGGTCACCTGTTCTGGTGTAGCGGTCAGTCCCGTGCCAATGGCCCATACCGGTTCGTAGGCAACGGTCAATGGCGCATCAGCGGAGGCTGCTTCCAGCACGGATAACTGTTCGGCCAGTACGGCATTCGTTTTTCCTGTCTTGCGTTCTTCCAGATGTTCGCCGATACACAGGATTGGTTCCAGACCGGCATTCCAGGCCGCATCAAGCTTTGAATGAATGATATTGTCGGATTCGCCAATAATATCACGGCGTTCGGAATGCCCGAGAATCACATAATGGCAACCCACATCGCGCAGCATCATGGCGCTGACACTGCCGGTAAAGGCGCCGCTTTTTTCAAAATACACGCTTTGCGCTCCCAGGCGGACATCCTTCTGGCGCAGGGGTTCAGCCATGGGGTGCAGCAACGTGAATGGCGGCATCAACGCTACCTCCACATGGTCCGGAGCAGGATTATCATCCAATGCATCAATAAATTGCCGTGCATCTTCAAGCAGGCCATTCATTTTCCAATTTCCCGCAATGAGATGACGCTTGCGGCTGGCAAATTTTGCGGATTGTTCCACGGCTGGTTCCTCCTGCGTGAATTGAAAGGGTCCGGGATTGTAGAAAACCGTACGGACAAAGCAAGGAAAATCGTTATTTTTACCGCAAGGAACGTAAGGTTTCGCCAGAGGAAGCCATTAGAGATGTCTGCCGGTCGCTTACTTCTGTAGACTTCACGCATGAGCAATGCGGGTGTAAAAAAGTCTCTGGGGCAACATTTTCTTATCAGTCAGACGGCTATCCGCCGTATCGTGGAAACGATCCCGGCAGGGAAAGCCGTATTGGAGATCGGTCCCGGCCATGGCGCAATTACGGAACCGTTGCTGCAGCGGGCGGGGAAGCTTGTGGTGGTTGAAAAGGACGATCGCTTTGCTGCTGCGTGGAATGAACGTGCGGCAAAGGTGTCTGCATTGACCTGTGTGCATGCTGATGTGCTCGTCGTGCTGGACGATCAGGTTCGTGAGCATCATCCTCAGTGGATTGCCGGAAACCTGCCGTACAACATCAGCGGCCCGCTTTCGGCGGCCCTCTTCGCGCACCATCTGTCCGGCGGCATGGTGTTGATGTATCAGCGGGAAGTGGGCAACCGCATTGTGGCAGACCCCGGCAGCAAGACCTACGGTGGCTTGAGCGTACTGGCACGGCATTTTTACGATATAAAACGCCTCCTGACGTTAGCACCGGGCGCCTTTTCACCACCGCCGAAGGTGCATTCGGTAGTATTACTGTTGACGCCGCATGAGCGGAAGCCCGTCTGCGGCTATGCGGTATTGCAACGGACGGTACGAAAGGGATTTGCCCATCGCCGCAAAACCATTGCCAATAATTTCAGAGGGATACTTACTAAAGACGACTGGCAGAACCTGAGCGTTGATCCCAAAGCCAGACCGGAGCAGCTGGATTACGCCGCATGGTCACGGCTGGCATGCCTGTTGGCGGACGGGCATTAACCCATCCTTTCACCATAGAATTGAACATCAGCCACCCAGTTCGCGTGTGGCGGCTTCAATATCAGTTTTAAGGCGTTCCAGAAGATCGTTGCGTGATGTGGCGGCTACTTCTTCCGGCGTGATATAGGGCAGGAAGCGCACACGGACAGTGCCCGGGTGCTTGATGAATCCGCGTTTGGGCCAGCAGACACCGGCATTGTGCGCCATCGGCAGTATCCCCACCCCTGCCTTCCTGGCCAGCATGATGCCGCTGGCCTGATAATCGCCGGTTTTACCCGGCTCGGTCCGCGTACCCTCCGGGAAGATGACCACCCAGCGTTTCTCCTTAAGGAAGTGTTTTCCCTGTTCCAGAACCTGTTTTAATGCTTTGCGGGGATTGCTGCGCCGAATGGCGATTTCATTGAGCGCCCACAGTGCCCAGCCAAACACCGGGATGTAAAACAGTTCGCGTTTCAGCACCCAGACGAACGGTGGCACCAGGCTTGGCATGGCAATGGTTTCAAAGGCGGACTGATGCTTGGCCAGAATGACACAGGGGGTGTCCGGAAGGTGTTCCCGGCCCTCAATCTCAAGCCGGATGCCACAAATGATGCGGATAAGCCCCAGCGTGGATGCGCTCCATGCTTTGCCCCAGAACCACGCGGCCGGGAAGCCGAAGGGACGGCTTGCAATGAGCAAGGTGGAAAAGAAGATCGTGATGATGAGGAAGCACAGATTAAATAATGTGGAACGCAGTATCAGCATGATGTGTTTTCCAGCAGGCTGTCCACTGCGGCAGCCAGGTCGCTGAAGTGGTGGATATCAGGCAGCAGTTGGCGTGATTCCTCCAGTGTGGCAGTGGCATCGCCATAGCCGGTTTGCACCAGCACAGGTGTTATGCCTGCGGCCATTGCTGCCTGTACATCACGCACCGAATCACCAATCAACACTACGTTTTCAACCTGATTAGCAATTTTAAGCTGGACAAGTGTTTCATCAATCAGACCTGGTTTGGGTTTGCGGCAGTCGCATTCGTCTTCCGGCGCATGCGGACAATAGGCTGTATGTGCGATTTCACCACCCGCCTCTTCAATGGCCAGCATCATTTTGGCGTGAATGGTCTGAAACGTTTCCTGATCGAGCATACCGCGTCCCAGAGCGGACTGGTTACTGACGATGGCCACCGGAATGTCCGCCGATGTCAGTTTTGCAATGGCTTCAAGGCTTCCCGGAATGGGCCGCCATTGATTCGGTGCCAGAATGTAATCCGGTGAATCGAAGTTGATAACGCCATCGCGGTCGAGCAGTACAGCTTTGGCTTCTATCCTTGTCATGGATGTAAACATAAAGACCCACATGCGTTCATGCAATTGTTCTAATAGCCCTACATGAAAAAGGATTGCATCGCCAAAAATGAGGGCTTATCGTTCTTATCCCGCATGATTCATGTGGCGGTTTCGTGGACATTGCGCCACGCCCGGATATAAAGGAGAACACTTATGGCTTTTGAATTACCCGCACTACCGTACGATAACGATGCGCTGACACCAGTTGTTTCCGCCGAGACGCTGGAATATCATCACGGCAAACACCATGCCGCCTATGTCACCAACCTGAACAAACTGGTTGAGGGCACGGAATATGCAGACAAGACGCTGGAAGATATTATCATTACGGCCCCGGCTGGCGGTATCTTCAACAATGCAGCTCAGGTCTGGAACCATACCTTTTATTTCAACGGTCTCACCCCGAACGGGGGTGGAGAACCCGATGGCGCTCTGGCGGATGCTCTGGCGGACACGTTTGGTTCCTTTGCCGAGTTCCGGGCCAAAATGACGGCGTCGGCCATTGGCAATTTTGGATCCGGTTGGACGTGGCTGGTAAAGAATGCGAATGGCGTTTTGGACGTGGTCAACACAAGTAATGCAGGCAATCCGCTGACCGATGGCCAAACACCGTTGTTGGCCATTGATGTCTGGGAACATGCCTACTACATTGATTACCGCAATGCGCGGCCGAAATACCTGGAATCCATCTGGGATATTATCAACTGGGATGCTGTTGCTTCACAGGTTTAGAAACCTGCCGGGATTGATCCAGACTACGCATGCCCAAAGCCCGCCCCTTGTCCGGGCGGGTTTTTTCTTGCCTCATGGCCGGAATAAGAGAACTCTTTCCCGATGCAATGCGACAGCAGGAGTGAAAATAATTCATGGATAGTCAGAATAAATGGAAACCGGGTAAAAAAGATGCTGTTTTTCTGGCAGTGGTTATCGCCGTGATCGTATTACTGGTATTGGGCACTGGTAAACGTACCACCAAACCGACACCCAATAATAAGGTGCACACACATGCCGTTACGCGTCAGGCTTGCATGGAATGTCACGGGGTAAACGGTGTTCGACCCCGTCCTGTCGAACGCCACGTCAAAGGTGACCAGTGTTTTCAGTGTCACACACAACCCAAGGACTGGCTGGGGAAGAAGCAATGAAAACTATTGGTATCAGCGTTAAGCCGGGAGATGAAAAGGCGCGGCAACTGGGGGCAGAATTGTACGGCTGGCTCAAGCAACATGGCAAGAGCGTGCTGCTTGATAAGAGCGTGGCCGATACCTGTGGTGAGGTTGGCGTACCGCTGGATGAGATGCCGGACCGGGCCAATTTGATGGTGACGCTGGGCGGAGATGGTACGCTCTTACATGTCAGCCGACGCTTTGTCGGAACGCAGGTTCCGATTCTCGGTATTAATCTCGGGCGGCTCGGGTTTCTCACCGGCGCGCCTGCAGGCAGCATGCTCAAAGCTGTGGAAACTGTGTTGAACGGAGGCGGTCATATCGTCCACTATTTCAGCCTGCGTGCGGAAGGCTGGCGTGATGGAATACCACTGGGTGGCGGTGTTGCCATCAATGACGTGGTGTTACAGCGCAACAGGCATCCGCGTATGATTGAATACGAAATGAAGGTTGCGGGCGAGTTTGTGTTCCGTGTCCGCGCCGACGGTCTGGTGCTGGCAACGCCTGCGGGTTCCACTGCTTATGCCCTGTCTGCCGGCAGCGCCATCGTGCATCCGGCACTGGATGCCATCTCCGTGGCGCCGGTCTGTCCGCATACCCTTTCCAATCGTCCCATCGTTGTTCCGGCTGATAAGCTCATCGAACTGCAACTCACGGAAGTGCCAGCGCCGGCTGCACTCAATCTGGACGGCCAGATGTGTCTGGAATTACAGGAAGGCGACAGCATCCTTATCGAGAAGGGTGAGCCGGTATTGCTGGCCTATCTCCCGGGCCGGAATTACTACGAGGTGCTGCGCAGTAAATTGCACTGGACGGGGCGCGAGGACGACAAGGCTTCATGTTAACGATACAGCTACCCCGTCTTTTGCTCCATGGCGGCGTTGCTGCGATGCTCGAATCCTCACAATGCCCCATGGATGGAAAGGTATTGGACGCCCGAAGGGCACCGCAAAGCGGTGCGAGGCATGGACGCCGAGCATCACATATAGGTACATATGCTCCGGTTCTTCGCTTCTCGCTTCTTGCCATGAAACAAAATCCAGAGCATCTGCGTCGTTCCATTTCATGTTAACCGAACTGCATGTTCGGGAATTTGCGCTGATTGAAGATGTTCGGCTGGAATTATCTCCCGGAATGACAGTGTTTTCCGGCGAAACCGGCGCGGGAAAATCCATGCTGGTGGATGCGTTGGGTGCGGCCTTTGGTTCACGCGCCAGCAGTGACTGGGTGCGGCATGGTGCGGATAAGGCAGAGATTACCGTCGTGATCGAGGCTGCGGGCGAGCCCGCACACCAGCTTTTGCGCGAGTACGATCTGGATACCGGGGATAGCGTGGTGTTGCGCCGGGTGATTCGTGCCGATGGCAGTTCACGCGCTTACGTCAATGGTGCGCCTGCACCCGCCAAATTGCTGCAACGCATCGGTCAGGTATGTCTGGACATGCACGGGCAGCACGAACACCAATCTTTGTTGCGCGCCGATTTTCAGCGGCAGCTTGTCGATGCACATGTGGCGGACAAAGCCACGGCAGCGGTAGCTTCCACTTACCGGCAATGGAAAGCCGAGCGGGATGCCCTGGGCAAGTTGTTGACCGAGCGCGATCAGGGCGTGCGTGAAGAAGCGTGGATGCGCGATGAACTCAAGCGCCTGCAGGCGCTGGAACTTCATCCGGGGTTGGTGGACGAACTTAAGAATCAGGTCGAAACGGGCCGTAATTTCGCCCGGATTCAGCAGGCTGCCAGTGCTGCGTTGGCTGTGCTTGAGGATGATGAAGGCAACATTCGTACCAGCCTGGCCGATTGTACGCGTAATCTGGAAGCCGTAGCTGAATTCAAGCCGGAGATTCGGGAAAGCCTGGAGATGCTGGGACAGGTGGATGCGCTGCTCGGCGAGGCAGGGCCGAATTTGCGCGCGCTACTGGATGAAACGTTTGATCCGCAGACACTGGAAGCGACCGAGGTCCGCCTGCTGGACATACATGAAGCCATGCGTCGGCATGATACGGATGAAGCCGGCCTGATTGATCTGTTGAGTGAACTGGAGGCCAAAATTGCCCGTATGGATACCGGTGTATGGGATGAGGAATCCCAACGTCAGCGTGTGGATACGGCCAGAAAGCAATTCCTGACAGCATCAGAAACCCTGTCCACGGCCAGAATCAGGGCCGACAAGGATTTATGCAAACAGCTGCGGCCTTTTCTCGACCGGTTGGCGCTGGCCGGGATGCAAGTGCGGGTAGATGTGCGTCCTCAGGCGGAAGACGAATCGGCGTGGAGCGAGCACGGATATGATGAGGTGGTGTTCATGGCGGCCTCCAATCCGGGAGAACCCTTCCGTGAACTGGCATCTGTCGCATCCGGCGGTGAAATGTCCCGCCTTGTGTTGGCGCTTAAAGGTTGTGGCGCAATGTCTTCGGCCCCTCGGATTGCCGTGTTTGATGAGGTGGATGCGGGCATTGGTGGTGAAACGGCATGGTGTGTGGGCGAATTGCTTGCGGCCATGGGGCGTGATCGGCAGGTGCTGACGATTTCCCATTTGCCACAGGTGGCCGCCTGTGCCGCACAGCAGGTGCATATCTTTAAGGAGCAGCGGAAGAGTCGCACGATCAGTCAGTTGAAACCCCTGAATGACGGTGAACGGCAGGAGGAGCTGGCGCGCATGCTGGGCGGTGCCAATGCCAAAAGCCGCGCACACGCACACGAAATGCTGGCACGCGGTGCGGCGCTTGGGGTCGCCTGATGCCGCACCGTATTCAAGTCCGGGCGGCCGAAGTGGACGATGTGAACGTCATTGCGGAGTTGCTGGCGCCCTTTGCTGAAAAGGAAATTATTCTGCCGCGTTCGCGTGATGATATTTTTCAGCATTTGCAGGAGTTCGTGGTTGCATTCTTTGATGGGGATCTGGCTGGCGTGGCCGCTCTGCACATTTACGGATCGAATCTGGCAGAGGTGCGTTCACTGGTTGTACGCGATGATATGCAGGGCCGCAGCATCGGACGTTTGCTGCTGGAAGCCTGTGAAAAATGGGGTGCGGGTCTGGGCGTGGCCTGCATCTTCGCACTGACATATGTGCCGGAATTCTTCTTACGCCACGGATATGGGCAGGTTCTCAAGGAAAGCCTGCCGCACAAGATATGGACCGTATGCGTGCACTGCTCGAAGTTTGCCGATTGCGACGAGGTGGCGGTTCAGAAGAAATTGAGTGATGCGCCGATTCAGCCGATGCGGGTGGTGCCAATTCTGGAAGTGGATCAGGCGTAATTCTCCAGAAAGCCGATGATGCCTTCCACGGCGGCTTCGGGCTCAAGCTGATCAGTATGCACCTGATATTCGGCAATGGAGGCATAGATGTTGCGCCGCTTGTGGTCGAGTTCCCGTGCTTTTTGTAACGCATCCACGCCAAGCAACAAGGGCCGGTTGGAATCACCTCTGATGCGTTCAGCGGCAACCTCCGGTGGCACATCCAGCCAGATCACATACCCGCTGTCCTGCATACGTTTTCGATTGGGGGCAGAAAGCACCACGCCGCCACCGGTGGCAATCACCGCAGGTTCTTTTCCGGCACACAAATCGGCCAACATCTGCCCTTCCAGCGCACGGAAGTTGCATTCGCCGTCATCCGCGAAAATTTCGGGAATACTGCGTCCGGTTTTCTCAACAATCATTTGATCCATATCGTGGAACGAACGTTTAAGGCGTTCGGCCAATGGCACGCCGATGGTAGATTTGCCCGCACCCATCGGTCCGGTCAGGAACACATGGTCCGGATTCGACGGTTTATTCGTCATCCAACGTAAAACCTGCCTTGAGCGTGACCTGCCAATGGGCGATTTTGCCGTCTTCGATATGGCCGCGTGTATCGGTTACTTCAAACCAGCGCAGGTTGCGCACGCTTTCGGCTGCCTTGGCGATGGCATGCTCAATGGCATCCTCTATGCCCTTTGGTGATGAACCGGTGAGTTCTATTGATTTATATACATGGTTGCTCATGGCCTCATCTCCTTTCTTGCATCAATTTTGGCATCAATGAAGTGGCGATGTTCCACTCCGATCAGGTCGGCAATCTTGCGTATCAGCTGTTCCTCATAAGCATCCACATGCCCGTCAGCCATGGCGACACGCCACAGCTCGCGGATAATGGATGTGCGCTCTTTAAACGGGTATTCCTTGATGATGCGCGAGGTGAACTGGTACAGATCATGCGCCTTGTCCGCTGCGGTTGCCGCCCGGTCGATCAGTTTGCGAGCTTCAGCTTCGGACAGTTCAAAACGCTGTTGCAACGCGGCGGCAATCTCGTTGTGCTCGGCATCGTCCAGCCTGCCGTCCATCATCATCACCTCGACCATCAACGCCGTGACTGCCAGCGTGATGTCGTGACCGCCGGTATCTGCGCTGCTGGCAACCGGTGTTTTCCAAAGTTTTTTGAGTGTTTGAATCATGTGGGAAACGTTACCCTTTCAGCTTCGATCATGCACTGTGCTTTTTAGCATTTGATATCTACGTAGATTTACTGTTCTGCCACGAGCGGTGACTACAACTGCGCTAATCTATCCACTTTCTGGAATGTAGTTATAGTTCCCTTTTTGTGTGATTAGCTTGTCCGATGTGGTGTGAGGCCAGTTGGGATGCTTCTAATTCAAACATGCTGAATTGAATAATAGACAACATTTACCAGTTATCAAAAACGCAAGAGCAATAATACTTATCCATACAGCGATACCCATGCAAAAAACAAACGTAAAGAAATTCTCAATGGCGATTTTTTTCCATTGATTGGTTTTTGAATCCATTAAAAGATATTTGAACGAAAAAGCGAAAGCCAGAACCCATCCAAGAAATAAAACGGTCGCACTAATGCCGCTACTAAATAGCCCTTTATGCTTAATCAATGGGAGTTCCGGGTGTGTAAACTCAACTGTGTTGAAAGTAACAATTAGAATGCTAAGAAGCACAATAAATACAATGACT
>CAZEMN010000020.1:0-19673 GCA_964513335.1 uncultured Zetaproteobacteria bacterium
CGCGCGGAGCAAGCGGATGAGCCATGGGCATGGGGCGATAAGTCGTGAGCACCATTGCCGAGGTCAGGCTTTGGGGGCGAACCATTGGCGCGGTGTCGCTGGGCGATAATGATGCAGTCGCCTCCTTTGAATACGATCCGGCGTTTGCACGCAGTGGCATTGAGGTGTCACCGATTGTAATGCCGCTTTCCAACCGCATTTATACGTTCCCTGAACTGCCCCGAAAGAGTTTTTACGGACTCCCCGGTCTGCTGGCCGACTCGCTGCCGGACAAGTTCGGTCATGCACTGATCAATGCCTGGCTGGCTACTCAGGGTCGGCAACCGGATTCATTCAATGCCGTCGAACGGCTTTGCTATACAGGTGTGCGCGGAATGGGAGCGCTTGAGTTTGCCCCTGCGACGGGGCCGAAAGCCCGGCAGACCAGCCGGATACAGATCGACAAACTGGTGGAACTGGCATCGGATATACTGACGCATCGTAACAATTTGAGCGCCTCATTTGCTGATGGCGGCAGTGAGCAGGGACTGACCGATATTCTGCGCGTGGGCACGTCAGCCGGTGGCGCTCGCGCCAAGGCAGTGATTGCCTGGAATCCGTCAACAAATGAGGTTCGGTCTGGCCAGGTGCCGGCAGGAGAGGACTTTGAATACTGGTTGCTTAAATTTGACGGGGTGAAAGGGAATCGGGACAAGGAACTTGAAGACCCGCAAGGTTACGGTGTGATTGAATACGCCTATTACAGGATGGCAAAGGACTGCGGTATTGATATCAGCGAATGCAGGCTATTTGAAGAAAACGGCAGACGGCATTTTATGACGCGGCGTTTTGATCGTCTTGCCGGTGGTGAGAAATTGCATATGCAATCGCTTTGTGCGCTGGCACATTATGACTTCAATATGGCGGGGGCTTACAGCTATGAACAGGCGCTGTTGGTGATCCGGCAATTGGGGTTGCCCATGCGCGTGATCGAAGAGCAGTTTCGCCGTATGGCGTTTAATATCATCGCCCGCAATCAGGACGACCATGTTAAGAATATTGCTTTCCTGATGAATAAATCCGGAACATGGTCGCTTTCGCCTGCCTTTGATATGACCTACAGCTTTAATCCTTCCGGTAACTGGACAGCAAGCCACCAGATGACCATGAATGGGAAAAGGGATGACTTCACGATAGATGACTTCAGAGCCTGTGCGAAAGTTGCTTCGATGAAACGCAGGCGAGCCGAGACTATCATCAACGAGGTGCGGGAGGCTGTATCCCGTTGGAAAAATTATGCTGAAGAGGCGGGTGTTCTGGTTTCGGTGCGGAATCAGATTCAACACACGCTTCGCTTGAAACTTCAATGAAACCCGGTGAGCACAAAACCGTTCAAGCGCGCATTCTTGCCTATGCTGAGGAGATCGGCTGGACGTTTGTGCTGTGGTAAGTGTTGGGTCGTAGGCTACTCCGACAGCAAGCTCGAGCGGTCTTTTTTCGCGACGTTTAAGCCTGTTTATGCGACAAATAAAACATGGTTTAGTGGCGCAATTCCTATAATCGTGCCATATAAAGTGAGAACGTGTCGAAGTTTCCAGCAAATTTCGACACGTTATGTTTTGGTGTCGAAGGCATCGACATAAGCATTTACGATGCGGGGAATATGAGCAACTCGCGCTAACCTTCTCAGAAACAGCTATTTTTGAGAAGGCTTATTTACATCTTCTCAGAATTGACTATATTTGAGCAGATGTCTGAAACGATCATTCCACCGCTGCCGCCTGATACGCCGCTGGAAACTCCTGCGGTGATGCGCGAACTGGTGCAGGCGCACCGTTATCTTGCCGAATTGAAGGGGGTGGCGAAAACGATTCCCAATGAGGGCATTCTTGTTTCCACCCTTAGCTTGCAGGAAGCACAGAGCAGTTCCGAGATTGAGAATATCGTGACGACGCAGGATGCGCTCTATCGTTATCAGCTACGACCGGATGACAGGGATACGGTGACCAAAGAGGTGACTCACTATGCGGAAGGGCTGGCGATGGGTTTTGATGATGTGAAGCAGCGGCGGATGCTGACGCTTAACACGATTCTGAAGATTCAGGCGGCGTTGGAAGGTAACAGCGCCGGATTCAGGAAGACACCGGGTACGGTATTGCAGCATGAGCGTACCGGTGAGGTGATTTACACGCCGCCATCACCGGAGAAGGTGCCTCAGCTTATGGCCGATCTGGAGGATTTCATCCATGCCGAAAGCGAGCTGGACCCCCTGATCCGAATGGCGTTAATTCATCACCAGTTTGAATCCATTCACCCCTTTTATGACGGCAACGGGCGCACGGGCCGTATCGTCAACATCCTGTTTCTGGTTAAAGAGGGATTACTGGACAGTCCTATCCTGTATTTGAGCCGGTATATCAATCAGACCAGGGCGGAGTATTACCAGCTTCTACAGAATGTACGCAATCAGGGTTTGTGGGAAGCATGGGTGGTTTACCTGTTACATGGCCTTGGGCAGACCGCGAAGCATACCATCCGGCTTGTCGAGGCGATTCGTACGCTGTTGATGGAACACAAGCAGCAGATTCGGGCTACCCATAAATTTTACAGCCAGGATCTGCTGAATAATATTTTCCGCCATCCCTATACCAAAGTGGCCTTCCTGGAGTGCGATCTGGATGTTTCCCGTGCCACGGCAACCCGTTATCTGGATGCGCTGGCCGCGGATGGAACGTTACTCAAGCACCGGATGGGGAGGGAAAACTACTACATCAATCATGAGTTGGTGGACCTGCTGTTTAATCTGCCGGAGATGAAAGGTTGATTTGAATGAAGCCAGGCGAGCACAAGACGGTTCAGGCGCGCATTCTTGCCTATGCGCAGGAGATCGGCTGGACGTTTATGCCGCGAGCGGAAGCCGAACAACGGCGCGGGTTTGATGCGGGAGCAGCGACCACTGAAGAGCGGGCGCATTCAGCACCGCTCTATTTTGGCGATTTGCTGCATGAGAAGGTGCTGGCCTTCAATCCGAAATACAAGGAAGCCGAGGGGGCGCTGATTGGCGAGTTTCAGCGTTTCCATGCCGACATCTACGGTAATCAGGACTTTCTTGCCGTACTCCGCAATCAGTACAAGTTTTTCTGTGCCGAAGAAGACCGTGAACTCGACCTGCAACTGATTGATTATGGCGATATTGAGCGGTTGCCCGAGGCATGGCACAACGTCTATGAGGTGACGGAAGAGTTTTACACGCATAACGGTCATTACGGCACCCGTGAGGATGTCGTATTTCTGATCAATGGCATTCCGGTACTGGTGATCGAATGTAAGAACGCCAGCAAGGATGAGGCGATTGCGCTGGGCGTAGATCAGATTCGCCGTTATCACGAGGAAACGCCCGAGGTGATGGTGCCACAGATGCTGTTCACGGCCACCGAGGCCATCGGTTTTACCTATGGCGTCACCTGGAACACGGTACGCCGCAATCTCTTTAACTGGAAGCATGAACAGGTTGGTAATCTGGAAGCCAAGGTAAAGAGCTTTTGTGATATTCCCTATCTGCTACGCTTTTTGAAGGACTTTATTCTCTTCGCCGAGAAAGAAGAGGAGTTGCAGAAGTTTGTGCTGCGCCAGCATCAGGCGACGGCGGTGGACAGGGTCGTGGCGCGTGCACTCGACCGCGAGCGGACGCGAGGGCTCGTCTGGCATACGCAGGGCAGCGGCAAGACCTATACGATGATTAAGGCGGCAGAGCTTCTGTTCAAGGCCAATGAGGCGAAGAAGCCGACGATTCTACTCATGATCGACCGCAACGAACTGGAAGGCCAGATGCTCACGAATCTCACCGCCATGGGTGTGAATAATGTCGCCCATGCCAATCGCATTGCCACGCTGAACAAGCTGCTGGATGAGAAGCGGCAGGATTACCGGGGTATTGTGGTGACGATGATCCACAAGTTCCGTGACATGCCTGCAAATCTCAATATGCGCAGCAATATTTTCGTGCTGATTGATGAGGCTCACCGGACGACGGGAGGCGATCTCGGGAATTTCCTGATGGCGGGCCTGCCCAATGCCAGCTTCATCGGGTTTACCGGTACACCGGTCGATAAAACCGCCTATGGCAAGGGCACGTTCAAGACCTTCGGCTGTGAGGATGACAAGGGTTATCTACACAAATATTCCATTGCCGAAAGCATTGAGGACGGGACAACGCTACCGCTCTATTACAACCTTGCGCCGAACGAAATGCTGGTGCCGCATGACATCATGGAGAAGGAGTTTCTGGCTCTGGCGGAAAGCGAGGGCATCGCTGATATCGAAGAGCTGAACAAGATTCTGGAGCGGGCGGTGAATCTAAGGAACTTTCTCAAGGGGCAGGAACGCATCGAGAAGGTAGCCCGATTCGTCGCTGATCACTATCGGCAGAATGTCGAACCGCTGGGATACAAGGCCTTTCTGGTTGGCGTGGATCGTGAAGCCTGCGCGCTTTACAAGGAAGCGCTAGATCAGATTCTACCACCGGAATATTCCGAGATCGTGTTCACCGGCAATAACAATGATTCGGCACACTTGAAGAAGTGGCATCTTGATCCAAAGCGCGAAAAACAGATTCGCAAGAATTTTCGCAAGATGGGTGAATGGCCGAAGATTCTGATTGTGACCGAAAAGCTTCTGACCGGTTTTGATGCACCGATTCTTTACGCGATGTATCTGGACAAGCCGATGCGCGATCACACGCTGTTGCAAGCCATTGCGCGCGTGAACAGGCCTTATGAAAATGAAGCGGCGGGTATGGTGAAACCGCATGGTTTTGTGCTCGACTTCGTTGGCATCTTTGACAAGCTGGAGAAGGCGCTGGCCTTCGATAGCGAAGAAGTTAACGCTATTGTCAAGGATCTGAACCTGCTGAAGCAGTTGTTCAAGACCATGATGGAAACCAAAGCGCCTGAGTATCTCTCACTTATTTCCCGGAAGTTTGATGACAAGGATGTGGACGGGCTGATCGAGCACTTCCGCGACAAGGGGCGCCGCAAAACCTTTTTCAAGGCGTACAAGGAAATCGAGATGCTGTATGAAATTATTTCGCCCGATGCCTTTCTGCGCCCATACATTGATGATTACAGCTCGCTTTCTTCGATCTACGCAGTGGTGCGTAATGCCTACGCCAGGCGGGTTTATGTGGATCGGGCTTTCCAGAAGAAGACCAATGAACTGGTGCAGAAACATATCGGTGCGGTGATGGCGGGGGAGCCGCCGACGGGGTATCTGGCCATTGATTCAGATACCTTGAAGGCGATCAAAGAGGGTAAGGAAGGGGGCGCAACCAAGGTTATCAATCT
This sequence comes from uncultured Zetaproteobacteria bacterium, assembly GCA_964513335.1. Classification (GTDB taxonomy): domain Bacteria; phylum Pseudomonadota; class Zetaproteobacteria; order Mariprofundales; family Mariprofundaceae; genus JAUZQZ01. The sequence goes on from CAZEMN010000020.1 coordinate 5,322, forward strand.
TGTGAAGAGTATTGAGAAAACGGCTGAGGACGAAAGTGATGACCCTTTCCTGATTGCCCTTGCCGAACGTGCCAAGGCAGTTCAGGAAAAGTTTGAGGATCGGCAGACCAGCACTGCCGATGCCCTTGATGAACTGCTTGCCAATATTGCGAAGAATGAGAAGCGAAAACAGGAGCAGATTGAAAAGGGATTGGATGCGCTGACCTATTTTGTGCTCTGCAAGCTGACCGATGATGACATTCCGAATCCTGAAGTTGCGAGCAGGAAGGTTGCCGAAGCGTTTGCGCGCTTCCCCAACTGGCAGCGTAGTGAAGCAGAACTGCGCGAGGTGCGTAAAGTTGTAACCTTCGCATTGCTGGCCGAGGAAGATGATATGGACAAAGTGGCGGCGACTGTTGATGCCCTGTTTGTGCTGCTGGCAAAGAGTTTCCGCCAGTGAATGGCTGGCAAAGCAGGGGAGAGTTTAAGGCGCAGGTGCGTTCATGGGCTGTAAAGCTTGATGTGAAAGTACGTGGCCTCTATGTGCGCCCGATGCGAAACAAGTGGGCTTCCTGCTCGACTGCCGGAACCCTGAGCTTCAATGACGAACTCTTGGACATGGATCGAGAGCTCGGTGAATATGTGATAGTGCATGAGCTGTTGCACTTTTCTATCCCGAACCACGGCAAGCTGTGGAAGAGCCTGATGCATGCCCATCTGGGTAATTTTGAAGTCGAGGAAAATCGGCTGAAACGGATAACAAGAGCATCTGTCAGATAGATTTCTAACATTTCCATTTTTACTCCACAATTTCCCGTAAGCGCGGCTTCAAAGATGTATACTGCAAGCGGCAAAATGCACCACTATGTCTGGAGAAACACGTACAAAATTGGTAAGCACATCATCCTGATACATTTGGCGAAGGCTGATTGCCAGGGAGAAACGTCAGATGACCGTGACATTGATACGGGAAGGCGTGGATGCGGGAGCAAGATGCTACAAGGCATTACACATATCGGTTCGGACGCTGCAACGCTGGGCAGAGGAGGATGGCTTGGAAGACAAACGGAAGCTGGTGAAACGCACGCCAGCCAACAAATTGACCTTCGATGCGCGCGAGCGGATTCTGGCCGCAAGCATTGTGGCAATGTTTTTCAGCTCTCTACACCGGAGCGAGCATCCGTCTCGCCGCCAGTGTTTCAAAGCGGCTGATATTTTAACCGGGTAAGGTAAGGTCGGTTCTAGGCTATGCAGCCGTTCCGGCAGGGTAGTGACCTCCCGAGCGGCATGTTCACGGATGGTGAAGATACAAAAAATCTCGTTATAATGGTAACTACCCACATGATGCGCCAACTATTCCCACCTATCGCCAGCTTACATCATACACGACGTGACGGCGCGGATATGGGTAAACCACCGCAAGCGGGTCATTTTCTCAAGGTAGAATTCAAAACTTCTCAGCGTGGCTGCCTATTGATCCGGATTTGCGTTCTCGCCGGCGGGCATATAGTTCATCTGTTTTTCAGCCAGCACCGTGCCGTTGGCATCCACTACCTGAACGGTCCATTGGCCGGTCCAGGCGGGCAGCATGTTTTTACTTGACCATACCCGCCAGCTTGGGCCGCCGATGGCAAATGACACCTCGGCCTTAAGTTCGCCTTCATATAGCCACCGGTGTTTCACCGTGACCCCGGGCATGTTTGTGATCTCGGTGAAGAAAAACACCCTGGTCACGTCATTGGTGAACGATGAGACCTGATCCACCGGTTCCCGATCAGTGACCTGAGTGGTGAAAACTGCGCGTGTCACAGCGCCCGCAGCCTCAGCGCCGACGGGGGAACTCATTAACAGGGCAGTCAGTAATAAGGGTAAAAATCGCATAGCATCCTCCATTTTTTGCGGTATCAAGGCGATGCAGGATACGATAAAGTCGGCTCGATGTATGTGATGCAGATCAATGATTGGCCAGCGTTGATTTTAACCTGGACTATTCATAAATGCTGCCGCGCCCTCACTTGTTCCTTTGTCCGCAACAAATCCCTGCTCAGGCGTCCGTATGCATGACTACGCCCTTTATCGCAAGCATTCGTTGCGAACAAAGACCCGACGCGATCATCATGGTGATTCATGAATAGTCCAGGTTAGTGCGATTGAAAAGTCAGTTGTTATCTGTTGTCACGCCCGAACGTTCGTCGGCGACCCGTGCACACCGTTTCAGGACGGTGGATATTTCCACTGCGTAGGGGGCCGCTGGCTGCAGGCTGCACATCTGCAACGGCAATCGCGCAAGTTCATTGGCGGCATGTTCGCGGATGGTGGACAGCGGCGGACAGGGTACGAGTAGTTTGCCGTGCTTCATCACCGGTTCGATGAGAGGCTTGCCATCCTGCGTATTATCCGTCGTGGTGATGATGTCACCGGCCATGCTGTCGTTTTCAAACGTTCGGTACACTTGTTTACGTCCCGGCCATGTGGCCTTACCTTCACTCGTTTTCCGCCGGGCGATCCCTGCATATTCCTGAAGCTTGTAGGCGCAATCCAGATAGGGTGCGTCACTGCAGGTGTTCATGCGCGTGCCGATACCGTAACCGTCGATGGGTGCATGCTGCGCCTCAATTTCCGCTAGTTTGTATTCATCGAGATTGCCACTGGCAAAAATGGTGACCTCTTTCAATCCGCCGCGGTTCAGTATTTGACGTACTCGTCTGGCGTGTTCGGCAAGATCGCCGGAATCCAGCCGCACGCCACGGATTGTAATGCCCTCGGCTTTCAGTTGCGGGGCAATGGCTACCACCTTCTCCGCCGCACGTTCCGTATCATAGGTGTCTATCAGCAGCACAACGTTATCGGGGTGCGAACGGGCATAGTGAACGAATGCTTTCTCCTCCGAATCGTGTGCCAGAATATAGGAGTGGGCCATGGTACCAAAAAGGGGAATGTCATAATCTGCTCCGGCAAGAACGTTGGAGGTGCCGGAAAGCCCGGCGATAAAACCGGCGCGTGTGGCCATCAGGCCTGCTGAAGCCTCATGTGTGCGTCTGAGGCCAAAGTCTACCAGCAGCTTTCCAGATGCAGCCAATGCCACGCGCGCCGCTTTGGAGGCAATCAGAATCTGAAAATGCAGAATATTAATAATGCGCGTTTCCACCAGTTGTGCCAACGGTAAGGGCGCGGTGATTCGCAGCACCGGCTCATCCGGGAAGAAGACCGTGCCCTCGCACATCGCATGCACGTCGCCGTTAAAATGCACTGTAGCCATGTAGTCGACAAAATCTTGCGAGAACCGTCCGCAGCCAGTCAGCCATTCCAGCTCCTGTTCAGAAAATTTCAGATCGCGTAGATAGTGCAACACCTGTTCCAGACCGCAGCACATCAGAAAATTCCGGTTATCCGGCAACTTGCGCACAAAAAACTCGAAGACTGCTGTATCCGTTAAGCCATGATCCAGATAGCTCTGGATCATGGTCAACTGATACAGGTCGGTGAGCAGCGGGGAAGTTTCCGCACGCATCATCGGAGATCTGCTGATTGAATGATGTCTGCGCCCGTGGTTTCCATTTTGACAATAGCCCGTTCGCCGTCGTGTAGATCGAGATTGACGGCGCGGACGGCGTCCGCAAGCAACAGAACCTTATATTTCAGATTTAGCGCATCCATGACTGTATTCAGCACACAATAATCCGTAGCCAGACCGCCGATAACAAGGCGCTTGATACCCAGCGACCTGAGGTGATCGTGCAAACCTGTTTTCTGAAAGCCCGAATATGCATCCTTATCCTGCGTGTCTGCTTTGGAGACGATGGTAGTTTGGTCCGGGAGATTCAGTCCGTTTGCAAATGCGGCCCCTTTTGTGCCGGCAACACAGTGCAGCGGCCAGGGACCGCCCTGCGACTTGAAGGAGCAATGGTTGGCCGGGTGCCAGTCACGGGTGGCGAATATGGGAAGTTCGTTTGAGGTAAAAAGCGCTATACAGCGATTGAGAGGGGGCACCACCTGATTCCCTTCGGGCACGGCCAAAGCACCCCCCGGCAGAAAATCATTCTGCACATCCACGATGATGAGCGCATCCCCGAATTGCAGTTCCACATCACACTCCTTCCACCTGTGCGGCGGATAGGGGCACCACGATTCTCAATGTTGAGAGGCTCCTGAGAAAGCGGCTTAACCGTTGCCGCGCAGCAGTTTTGCGGCTTCCTTGTGGTTCACGTGGCGAATATCATGCCCCTGGATATTATAGATCACCATTTCGGCGATGTTGGTGGCATGGTCGGCGATACGCTCCAGATTCCTGGCCGCGTTGGACAGGGTGATGGAAGTACTGATGGCGTGCGGATTCTCCAGCATGCAGGTAATCATTTCGCGGTACATGTTCTTGTATAGTTTGTCCACGTTCTTGTCTTTCTTGATGACGGACATGGCCAGGTCAATATCCCCGCGCGAGAGCGCATCCAGTGCGCGATTTACCTGCTGTTGCACCTGATTACCCAATGCCTCCAAATGGGAAAAATCCGCGGGAGGATGATTCTGCATCTGTATGGCCTCCTTAGCGAGGCTGGCAGCCAGATCGCCCATGCGCTCCAGATCGGTGACGACCTTGATGATGGTGATAATGAAACGTAGATCGTTGGCGGCGGGCTGCCGCCGCACGATAATACTGCGTGTAATATCATCACACTGAACTTCCAGAGCGTTAATGGCGCTATCGCGGCTGATGGTTTTACGGGCGAGTTTCTCATCCTGCTCCAGCATGCTTTTCACTGCGTTTCCAATGGCACGCTCCACCAGTCCGCCCATGGACAGGACACGTTCCTTGAGTTGGGTCAGTTCATCATCGAAACGCCTTAACGTGTGGACATTCATAAAGGCGATTATGAATCAGGGCATGATAGATGTCAATAAATCTGTGTAAAATTAAAAAGTTATATACGATTGATGGATGTTATACACTAGAATAATTCTGTAACTGTTTAATTTTTTTATTTTGGCCATGTATCCCAGGCAGAGCGATGATGACTTCCATACCGGAGGCCGGGTTGCTATATGGGAGAGTGGTTCATGCGTAATATGGCCGAAATGAGGCTATCATCGGTTTGTGTTGCATACTCACAACGCATCCATGGGCGTTCATGCCATGGTGGATGGGTGTTCCCTGACTCTCGTACAGAAACTGCGCGGTGCCGCGTTTGCTGTCCAGCGCCAAACCCGATTCAGACAGAAAAAAGAAGCCGCCGACCATCAACAATCTGGCTTGTTGCATGACGGATGCATTAGCACCCGAACATAGGGCGAACCACGCCAGTTCAGGCGAGTGAGCGAGATGCCAGCGAGCGATTTCCAGGCCCCGTACATCGGGGTCGTCAATGTCGGTAATCAGGATGGAAAGAGACGCTCCAACACCTGTCCAACACGCATGCTCATTGTACTCTACTTTCGGGAAGAAACCGTTTGCCTCCATCATACTGGCCAGTTGATGAGCTGCAATAATCCTTTTTGAAACAATCAGAGTGTCGTTCCTGAACATGCACATCCTCCTTTTTCCTTCATGGAGACAGCGTATATCCATCAGATGACAACATGATGGCACGGATGTGACAATGTCATGTCATGCATATGTCACGTTGAAACGATAGGGTTCGCCCATGAATGCATTGTGGCCGGATCGATATCTAAATCGGGAATTGAGCCTGCTGGCATTCCATCGCCGGGTGCTGGCAATGGCGGAGGACGATAACCTTCCTCTGTTGGAACGATTGCAATTTCTGTGTATCTCCAGCTCCAATCTGGACGAATTTTTTGAGGTGCGGGTGGCCGCCCTGAAACAGAAGCGGGTACACGGCCTCAAGACAACCGGTGTCGATGAAGCGGAAATTTTTCCTTTATTGCAACAGATTCGGGAACAGGTTGCTGCCATGGTGCGAGAGCAGTATGCGATGTTTAATGATGATCTGATTCCCGCACTGGCCAGCGAGGGTATCCGCTTTCTCCGCCGCGATCAGTGGAATGATGACCAGCGTGCATGGTTGAAGCGGCATATGCGGAATCAACTGGTGCCGGTGATTAGTCCTTTGGGTATTGATCCGGCTCACCCTTTCCCGAAGATCGTCAACAAATATTTACATTTTATCGTCTCTCTGGAAGGCAAGGATGCTTTTGGCCGCGAGCATCGTATGGCCATCGTGCCTGCTCCCCGGTCGCTGCCGCGTACCGTACTGCTGCCGGAGAGTATCTCCGGCGTGCCTCATGGATTTGTTTTCCTCTCATCCATCATGCATGCCTTTGTGGAGGGGTTTTTTCCCGGTATGAAGGTGACGGGTTGTTACCAGTTCCGCTTGACGCGGGATACGGAGTTGTATCTGGATGAGGAGGAAATGGCGGATTTGAGGCAAGAGGTGGCAGGGCAGTTGAGAACCAGCCGACGCTTTGGCCGCGTGGTGCGTCTTGAGGTTCCGGACAACTGTCCCGATGACGTTGCGGATTATCTGCTGGATAAATTCGAGCTCTCACCGGATGATGTATTCAAGGTTGAAGGACCGGTCAATCTTTCCCGCCTGTCCGAGATTTACAGACAGGTGCAGCGACCGGATCTTAAGTTTCAGCCTTTTGTGCCTTCAATGCCCGCCGGATTAATGGAATCGGAGGATATGTTCGCCTTGCTGAGTCAGCGGGATGTCCTGATTCATCATCCGTTTCAGGCCTTTGAGCCAGTTATCAAACTGGTGGAGCAGGCAGCTCTGGATCCGGATGTGCTGGCCATCAAACAGACTCTGTACCGTGCAGGCAATCATTCCCGTATCGTCGATGCATTATGCCGGGCAGCCCGCAGTGGCAAGGAAGTGAGCGTGGTGGTGGAACTGCGTGCCCGTTTCGATGAGGCGGAAAACATTTCCCTCTCCGAAGCCTTGCAGCAGGCGGGCGCGCATGTGGTGTATGGTGTTGTGGGATATAAAACGCATGCAAAAATGTTGATGGTGGTTCGCCGTGAAGGAAAAAAACTTGTTCGTTACACGCATCTTGGAACCGGAAACTACCACGGCGTGACTACACGCCTGTACACCGATTTTGGGTTGCTGACATCGGATCAGGACATTGGTGAGGATGCTCACAAGCTTTTTCAGGAGCTTACAGGTCTGGGGCGTGCATCCCGGTTGAAGAAAATGATTCAGGCACCATTTGATTTGCATCGAACCCTGCTCGAACATATTGAACGCGAGATCGAGGTTGCTTCTACAGGTGGCACAGGCCGCATCATTGCGAAGATGAACGGCCTGGAAGATACGGAGGTGATTGACGCCCTTTACCGCGCATCGCAGGCAGGTGTAAAAATTGATCTGATTGTGCGCGGCGTCTGCTGCCTGCGACCAGGCGTGAAAGGGTTGTCGGAGCATATCCGCGTGCGATCCGTGCTCGGGCGATTTCTGGAGCATGCCCGCATCTTCTATTTCGGGCATGGTGGCAAACCGGAGGTGTTTTGCTCCAGCGCCGACTGGCTGGTGCGTAATCTGCACAAACGGGTGGAAACTGCGTTTCCGGTGATCGCATACCGTCTGAAACAGCGGGTTATTCGTGAAGGTCTGCGTTATTATCTGAAGGACAATGCATCCGCCTGGCGTCTTAAAAACGACGGCTCTTATGTCCGCATTCATCCGCGTGCGGGACAGTCCGGGTTCGATGCGCAGCAGACGCTGTTGAAGGAATTGTCCGTAGCGGATACCCATCAACCCGAAGAATGAAACGTTTGTACCTGGTGCGGCACGCCAAATCCAGTTGGGACCACCCGGGACTGGAAGATTTTGACCGGCCTTTGAACAAGCGGGGCATGCGTGATGCACCAAAAATGGGGGAATATCTGGCGGAGCAGAGAATCTTGCCGCAGATCATCGTGAGTAGTCCGGCACGGCGTGCGCACGCAACCGCGATTTCGCTTGCCGTTGCCTTGCAGGTTCCACCTGCCGACATTGTGGAGGATGACCGGATTTATGCAGCTGCTACGACTACCCTGATTGCGGTTATCCGGAGATGGGATGACACATGGGAACGTGTGATGATGGTGGGCCACAATCCCGGCATGGCTGATCTGGCTGCGGTGTTGACGGGGGCAGAGGTGGGTCATGTGCCTACCTGTACGGTGATGGGAATTGGTCTGGATGTGGCACGCTGGGGCGATGTTGCGCCAGGCTGTGGAATTCAGTGGCTCAAGATTGTTCCAGAAGCGATTCGTATGGATTTGTAGTCGCAGATTGACCTACATGCTGATAATTTGATTGGGATTAAGCCTTTTTTCATGGGGATGCTGAATTGAAGAGGCTGATGAGTTTTTTGGTAACTTGATGCGGGGGTAATCCCCCCATTTATAGGTGCGCCCAAAAGTAGAATCATGCTGCCATAGCCAAATCAAAACCGGGGAGAAAATCGCACCATGAGCACGCGCAGTACCGTCAGAAACGAAATAACTCCAACGTTTATCACCACCTCCTGGATGGTATAGTTTCGCAACCATAAACTCATGAGTTCACCGATCAGAACGACAAGAGCCGCATCCAGAATGAAGGTGATCTTTACCCGGCCAAGTTTAAGGTACGATTGAAGTGTTCTGATGAGTTCAAGGGCGGCGAGGATGATGACGACATCTTTAATCATGACCTCGGCGCCATGCATCCACGTTGATGACAGCGCCGTATGGTACAGTTCTTGAAGCAAGGCGGCCACGCCAGCGATAATCCATGCATAAACGGTTAACATCAGGAGACTTACCAGAAGCTTTATCGCTTTGGAGTGCCATTCGGAATCCAGAAAAAATATTTTATAATTCGAGGGACTGCTAGCAACCATATCGTTCATCATTTCACCTTTCATAAAAATATACAGGCTCACTGGCGCCCCAACATTTTACCGAGCCTCCTGTACCTGTCGGCAACTCGTGAGGCAGGGTAGCAGCGTATGATGACAGGATGATGGCAGATAGATGATATTTTTTTCATCATTGACTGGTATTCTGATTGGATTTAATGCTAAAAGTAATTCACGATGGCCCCTGATCGCGGAACTCCGGTATCGGCATATGCCATATGGCAAACAGGGTCGCCGTGCGGCGACCCTGCTATCTGTGGAACATCCTACATAGCCGGAGATTCAGGCGTATCGAAGAAGGATACGTTTATTAGCGCTCCGACATACAGACTGATAAAAGCTGCCGCCAGGTAAAATAGTTTATACATTTTTGTCTCCTGTGCTTTTCGGTATTGAATAGCCAAATCATCAAAGTGTTTCTGGTGAATGCCAGACGATCAGTTCATGGCCTTGATGGGTGATAATATATTGGCCATGAGGGTTACCGTCGGGTAGGAAAAAGTACTTGGCAAACTGTTATGATAAAACTTTATTTCTTCCTCTTTGATGTTTTTGAGCATTCCGTGGGGGATAGATTAGCGATATATGATGACAGGATGATGTCAGATATATGACGTTTTTTTCATCATTCTCGAATGGTTTGGATATTGGTAACGCGGTATTGCTCAGGCAATCTCCAGCTTGCGGCCAAAGACCACTTCAAACCATGAGGCCTCTTTCCGTACAGCCCAGCGTTCGAGCAACAAATCGCCTTTCCCATCAACCTGCAGACGGCAGATTTTTCCCGAATGGTTAATATGGATCGCACGCACGTTGCCGCGCCTCTCCTTGTCCAGTGCGATGGCCAGACGTAGCAGGACATTCAGCCGGTACGCGCGTTTCTGTTGTGCATCAGTCAGTTCGCTAAACGGTTCGTTATGGGCATCCGGTGTCCGCTTGCGATGGTAGCGCACCACGATGGCAACCAGCTTCTTTTCACTTGAGCTTAAACCCACCATGGGGGATGCATTGATCAGATAAAAGGCGTGACGATGGTGTTTATTGGGGCGCACGGTGATACCAATCTCATGCACAATGGCCGAAACTTGTAGTAACAGCAGATCACGGGCATCTAACTGATGGATGTCCGCAAGTTGGGAAAATAATTTGCGGGCAAGAATACGTACATGGCGGGCGTGAGAAACGTCGACATGGTACTTTCGCGCCATGTTTCTTGCCCATGCTATGGCCTGATGTGCCAGTGCTTTGCCGTCGGTGTTCTGTCCCTGCAGCAAATCAAGCAGCACACCATCAGCCAGACCTACGGATGGAACCAGCAACGTTGCAGGACGCGCCAGTTTCACAATGGATTTTAATATAATTGCAGCCGGAATGATGACATCCGCCCGGTCCGGCCGCAGTCCAAGCCGGTCGATGCGATCTTCATAGCTCATGGATTGCAAGTGTTTGACCAGTTTCCTGATATCCTTGTAACGCAGCCGATTGTTTGAATCGTTGCCAAGAAGTGAAACGCCCAGTTCACCCAGAGCTTCGATGTTTCCGCCGGTGCCAATGCAAAGATCAATGTGCATTCCGGCCATTTCTTCGCGCACTTTCTGTTGCATGGAAGCAATGTATTCATTCATAATTTTAGGCTTTTGTGCACCCTCGGACGTATCCCGAAACAATTCCAGCAGACGCACCGTGCCCATCCTGAAACTTTCCAGAGCAACAATATCGCCATGTTTCGCCAGGGTGACTTCCACGCTGCCGCCGCCAATGTCAATCAACAGTGTTCTCATTTTGTCCATATCGGGAACCCGGTGATGCACGGAGAGGTGAATCAGCCGCGCCTCTTCCTCGCCGGAAATAACTTCGATCTCGATATCTGTTTTGTCTTTAATGCGGCGGATGAGTTCGCCCGCATTGGTGCTGTCACGCAGGGCGCTGGTTCCTACGGCGCGAATCGTTTGTACGGGATGGAGATCAATCATGGAGCGAAAGGTTTCAAACGCCTGTAATGCCTTTTCCATGGTTGATTCGGAAAGCAGGCCACGGGTGAAGGCATCATGCCCAAGGCGCACGGGTTCCCGGTGATAATGGATGGTTTTCAGACCGTCATGCGCATCCGGACCTGCGATGTGCAGACGCATGGCATTGGAACCAATGTCGATGGCCGCAGCAAGGATTTGCCTGGAGGAAGGCGTGTCAGTCGTCGTCGTCCCCTTCCAGCAGTTCTCTGAGTTGTTCCATGTCGATATGCCGCACCTCATGGCCGACATCGGTATAAATCACCATTTCAGCGATGTTGGTAATATGATCGCCGATGCGCTCCAGTATCTTGGCGACATTGATGAGCGCCATGCATTGGGTGATTTTGGCGGGTTTTTCCACCATGACCGTCAGCATCACACGCTGGGTATTGGCAAAGGCCTCGTTGATCAGGTGATCGCGTTCAATGATGGTCTGCGCTTCTAATGCACTACGTTCCAGATAGGCACGCCGGACATTTTTCAACTGGTCGAGAACCAGATCCTGCATCACGGGAATAGAAGCCAGATTCTTCGGCGTAGCGCCTTCGATATTCAGCACGTTATCCGCGATATTAGCGGCCATATCGCTCATGCGCTCCAGGTCAGTGACAATCTTGGTAGCAGCAAACACAAAGCGCAGGTCCGATGCGGCGGGCTGATGGTGTACGATGAGATTACGGGCGGCTTCATCGCTCTGAACTTCGAGTGCGTTGGCGGCTTCATCATGCTTGATGACGGTTTTTGCCAGTTCCGTATCACCTTCAATCAGCGCCTGCAGCGCCTGTTTGATGTTCTTGCGCACAATTTTGAACATCGATTTAATCAGATTGTTGAGCTCATCCAGTTCAGTATCAAATCGTTTCAATGTATGTTCGGGCATGTTTGCCTCCTAATCTGGCTTAGATGGAAATAAACAGGAAAAATTGAACCACAAAGGCACGAAGTCACAAAGTGTAAAATCTTCGTGCCCTTGTATCTTCGTGGTGAAGGATTGTGTGTATTATGCATTAGATTTTACTAGTCAGAAATTACCCGAAGCGACCGGTAATATAGTCTTCGGTTTGCTGTTTGGCTGGAGCGGTGAACAGTGTATTGGTTTCACCGAACTCGATCAGTTTCCCCAGATAGAAGAACGCAGTGAAATCGGATACGCGTGCCGCCTGCTGCATGTTGTGGGTGACGATGACAATGGTGAATTTTTGTTTGAGTTCGTCAATCAGTTCCTCGATCTTGGATGTGGCAATGGGGTCGAGCGCCGAGCACGGTTCATCCATCAGAATGACTTCCGGTTCAATGGCAAGCGCACGGGCGATGCACAGGCGCTGTTGCTGACCGCCGGAAAGCGCCGTACCGGGCTGGGCCAGCATATCCTTTACTTCATCCCAGAGGGCTGCGTCGCGTAATGCCTTCTCGACTCTACCCTCTATTTTGCTTCTGCTCATATTGGCATGTAGTTTCAGACCATAAGCAATGTTGTCCGATATCGACATCGGGAAGGGCGTTGGCTTCTGAAAGATCATGCCCACTTTGTGTCTGAGTTCCAGCGCCGGCATTTTGGGGTCAATGATATTGACGCCATCCATCAGGATTTCGCCTTCGGCCCGGTGTCCTTTGTAGAGATCGAACATGCGGTTGTAGGTGCGGATGTGAGTGGATTTACCGCAACCGGATGGCCCGATGAATGCCGTTACCTTGTTTCTGGCAATATCCAGCGTGTTGCCGAACAACACCTGTTTATTGTCATAATAGAAATCAAGATTGCGCACAGACAGTTTGATTTCATCGTTCTGGATTTCATCATCCTGAACCACTTTTTCGGGCGTATTTCCTGGGATGGGGGGCACGGATAGGGCGTCCTGTCCTGCGGGGGATTCCGGGGTCAATGCCTGCTCCTTTTGTGCAGCATAAGCCGCGTGAAAATAGTGGTGGCCAGCACGGCCATGGTAATCAGAAATGCCGCGCCCCATGCAAGCTGCTGCCAGTCATCATAGGGACTCATGGCGTAGTTGAACAACGTAACCGTGAGATTTCCTATCGGTTCATTCATGCTTTCCATCCAGTAGGGGCTGTTCATGGCTGTAAACAGCAAAGGCGCAGTTTCACCGGCAACGCGCGCCACGGCCAGCATAATGCCGGTCATCATGCCGGCGGCAGCAGCCCGATAAATCACATACGGCATAATCTTCCAGTAGGGCGAACCCAGTGCCAGTGCGGCCTCGCGCAATTCATGCGGTACCAGCTTGAGCATTTCCTCCGTGGTGCGCGAAACCACCGGTAACATGATGATGGCCAGTGATACAGCACCCGCCCAACCGGAAAAATGTCCCATGGGCCGGACCATAACAAGATAGACAAATACGCCGATAACGATGGACGGGGCGGAAACCAGGATGTCCGACAGATAGCGCACAATATGTCCCAGAGTATTGTCACGGCCGAATTCGGATAGCCATGTTCCGGCCATCACGCCAAAGGGCACGGACATCAATGTAGCCGCTACCGTTAATAAAAAGGTGCCAACAATGTCGTTGGCGAGGCCTCCACCTTCCATGCCGGGCGGAGCGGGAAGTTGGGTGAAAAAATCCCAATTGATGGCGGAAATACCCCGAATGGCAACATCACCGAGAATCCATGTGAGCATGATTAGCCCGATTACCGCCGCCATGCCGGATACGGTCAGGACGATGCGGTTGGTTAGTATCCGGCGGTTCCTCCGTATCATTGTCCGCCTCCCGGATTACCCTTTCTCAGCCATAGTTGGGCCAGTCCAAGAACGATAAAGGTAATTAGAAACAGCACCAGTCCCAGTTCAACCAGCGAAGAGAGATACACGTCGGTGTCGGCTTCGGTAAATTCGTTGGCCAGCGTCGAGGCAATGGAGTTGCCGGGCGCGAATAGCGACCATGACAGGTGGTAGGCGTTGCCGATGACAAAAGTGATCGCCATGGTTTCACCCAACGCACGGCCCATGCCCAGAAAGATCGCACCGGCAATGCCCTTCTTGCCGTATGGGATCATTACATCACGCACTACCTCCCATGTGGTACAGCCCATGCCATAGGCGGCTTCCTTGAGGTTCTGCGGCACCATCAGAAAGACATCGCGTGTGACCGCCGCGATAAAAGGAAGAATCATCAGCGCCAGCACCAGACCGGCGGTGAGCATGCCGATGCCCATGGGAGCACCGGTAAAGAAGGGGAGAAATCCGAAATGTGCGGCGAGCCACGGCTGCACATGGTCGGCCATGATGGGTGAGAGCACGAACAGCCCCCACATGCCATAGACGATGCTGGGGATGGCGGCGAGCAGTTCGATGGCCATGCCGAACGGCGCCTTCATCCAGGCTGGTGCAAGCTCCGCCAGAAACAGTGCCACGCCGATACTGAGCGGCACTGCAATCAGCATGGCCAGAAAGGTCGAAATTAGCGTTCCGCCAATCGGAATCAGTGCGCCGAAATCATCCTTGACCGGATTCCATGCGCTGCTGGTGAGAAAGGAGAAACCAAATTTATGA
>CAZEMN010000021.1:0-18087 GCA_964513335.1 uncultured Zetaproteobacteria bacterium
CTAGCCCGGGCAATTCATGAATAGTCCGGGCTAGTTCGTAACAGGGCGAAGCTTTCATGATTTTAATGATGCTCGCAAGGAGCATTCAGGTAGTGCCCTTATTCTGGATTGAGTTCCATCACCGGATTGGTAGCTTCAAGCCCATGAGTAACTCTGAAAATGATAAAACCATGGACAAGTTACGGCAGGGAATTGACACCATTGACGATCAAATACTTGATTTGATTCGCAAACGGACGGAACTGGCTGCTCAGGTTGGCCATCGCAAACAGACAGGCAGCAATATGCCCTTTTATGTTCCGAGCCGTGAAGCGGAAATTATCCGCCGACTGCTGGCGAAGAATCAGGGCGCTATCCCGGATGCCGCCTTACACGGTATTTTCCGTGAAATCATCGGGGCCTGCCTCACTCTTGAGCAACCGCTCAGCATTGCCTACCTGGGACCGGATGGAACCTTTACACATGTGGCGGCGCGTAAACAGTTTGGCTCCACAGCCAGCTATATTTCCTGCAAGAACTTTGATGAAATATTTGATGAGGTCGAATCAGGCCGCGTCACTTATGGTGTGGTGCCGGTGGAAAATGCATTCGAAGGCGCCGTCACACATACGCTGGATCTGTTTGTTGACCGGGATGTCTCCATCTGCGCCGAAGTGCTGCTGGGTATCAATCATCACCTGCTGGCTTCCACCGGAAATCTGGAAGATATTTCGGTGGTTTATACCAAAGCGGAAGTGCTCGGACAATGCAGGCAATGGCTACAATCCCACCTTCCACACGCACGTCTGGAAGCAAAAGACTCGACAGCTGCGGCAGCCGAGCTGGTTGTACAACAAAAGAACGCCGCAGCCATTGCCTCTCTGGAGACTGCCGAACGTCTGGAGCTGAACGTTCTGGAGAAAAATATTGAAGATCACCATGGAAACACCACCCGTTTTCTGGTCATCGGCCTGCATGATTCACCGCCTTCCGGTAAAGATAAAACCGCACTGGTGATGTCCACCACGGATCGCCCCGGTGCCCTGCATGATTTGCTGGAACCGTTTCACAAACGCAATATCGGCCTTACGCGCATTGAATCCCGCCCCTCAAGAAAGAAAATGTGGGAGTATGTGTTTTTCGCGGATTTACAGGGACATCGGAATGACAAAGCCATCGCGGCGGCGCTGGAGGATATTCGTGCCCTGCCGGACAGTTTTCTCAAAGTTCTTGGTTCCTATCCCGTAGCAGAACGTCTGTAATATGGCGCGATTGTAACATGCCGGATTTCGACTGGTCCCGGCACGCTGTAAAACAGTGCGCATCCCTGCACCCCTACATTCCGGGAAAGCCCGTGGAACAATTACTAGAAGAAAAAGGATTGGCTTCGGCCATCAAACTGGCCTCCAACGAAAATCCGTTCGGCCCCTCACCCAAGGCTGTGGAAGCTATCCGTAGCCATGCCAGCGAGGTACATCGTTATCCCGACGGGGATGCGGGAGAACTCAAAGCCGCACTGGCCGACAAACACGCTGTCCGGCCTGAAAACATCCTGCTCGGCAATGGATCCAACGAAGTGCTGGAACTGATCATTCGTACGTTTGCCGGACCCGGAGATGAAGTAGTGTATTCCGAACACGCTTTCATCGTATACGCACTGGCGGCGGTTGCGGCAGGCGCAAACGGTATCGCTGTACCGGAGGCCGACGGACTTTCCCACGATTTGAGTGCGATGGCGCGTGCCGTAACCGACCGAACAAAAATTATTTGCATGGCCAATCCGAACAATCCTACCGGTACGTTGCATGACCTGCCTGCTATTCAGACCTTTCTCGATCAACTGCCACACCATGTTATTGTTGTGCTGGACGAAGCTTATTACGAATACACATCAGCAACGATTGGCGATTCCATCGGTCGGCTTTCACATCCGGGGCTGGTCATTTGCCGAACCTTTTCCAAGGCATACGGGCTGGCGGGTCTGCGCGTGGGTTATGGGGTTGGTGATACGGACATGCTGGCACTCGCTAATCGTTTCCGTGAACCCTTCAATGTCAATCTGCTTGCCCAGAAGGCGGCTCATGCAGCACTGGATGACACGGACTGGGTGCTTGATAAGGTAAAAGTCACGCTGGATGAGCGGGAAAAATTGCAAGACTTTCTGGCGGAGCACAGCCTTCTGGGCGGAAAATCGCACGGGAACTTTGTGCTGCTCAAACATCCGCGCAGCATGAAAATTTTGCAGGCGCTTGAAAACGCAGGCATCATCCCGCGTCCGCTTGCCCCCTACGGCATGCCCGAATACCTGCGTATTACGGTGGGTACAGAGAAGGAAAATACACGGTTTATGATGGAAACAGACAAGATTATGAGGCATATCCAGTGACTCAATTCCACATTAAACAACTGGCCATTATCGGCGTGGGTTTGATCGGCGGTTCGCTGGCGCGTGCCCTGCGCCGGGCGAATGCTGTTGATCGAATTACAGGTGTCGGACGCAGTGAGACCAACCTGCACCGCGCAGTTGAACTGGGAGTGATTGATGACTGGACACATGATGTACGCAAGGCAGTTAAGGATGCAAATCTAGTATGCGTAGCTGTCCCAATGAGTATGTACGATCAGGTTTTTTCCGAAATGACGGATGTACTGGCAGATAGTACAGTCATTACCGATGTCGGTAGCACCAAACAACATGCGATTGATGTGGCATTTCGGTATTTGGAAAATCCGCAAAACTTTGTCCCTTCGCATCCTATTGCCGGTACGGAGAAATCTGGAGTAGAAGCTTCCTTTGCGGAATTATTTGATAAACATGTTTGTATTCTTACACCGCTGCCAGCAACCCATGCAAGCGCAATAGATGTGGTGATTAACATGTGGTCGCAAGCAGGATGTTCGATCGTTGAAATGGATGCTGCCAAGCACGATCAGGTGCTCGCTTCCGTCAGTCATCTGCCACACATTGCTGCCTTTGCTCTGGTCAATGCTGTACGCCGACAACGCGATGATACGTTTAATCCGTTCAGTCTGGCTGCCGGAGGCTTCCGGGACTTTACCCGCATTGCTTCTTCCTCACCCGAAATGTGGCGCGATATTGCACTGTGTAACCGTGATGCAATGCTGCAACAAATTGCCGCCCTGCAAGGTGAACTCAAGCGTATGGGCATGGCACTGGAAGCTGGCGATGGAGACCTGTTGTTGGCTGAATTCAGACAGGCCAAGCAGGCCCGCGATGAATGGTTAGCCGGACATGAGGATTCACGTGAGTGAAAGCGTACACGACACGCTGATCGCAGGACCAGCCAAAGGACTACTCTCCGGAAAAATCTCCCTCCCGGGTGACAAATCTATTTCTCACCGTGCCATTATACTGGCCTCACTGTCCGGTGGCGTCAGCGAAATCCATGGTTTCCTGCCAGGCGAGGACAACCTTGCCACGCTACGTATGTTTGAGCAGATGGGCGTGCATATTGAATGGCTGAACGAAGCAAAAACAGACTTGCGTATTCATGGTGTGAAATTACACGGCCTGAAACAACCGAAAGGCGTACTGGATGCTGGCAATTCCGGCACCTGCGCACGTCTGATGGCGGGCGTACTGGCCGGTCAATCTTTCACCAGCACGGTGACTGGCGATGCGTCGCTGCGCAAACGCCCCATGCGTCGCGTCACGGAACCGCTACGGCGCATGGGAGCGCATATTGAGAGCCACGATGGCGGCAACCTCCTGCCATTATCCATTGATGGCGGCAGCCTGAAGGGCATCCATCACGTTTCCGAAGTCGCCAGCGCGCAGGTTAAATCCTGTATCTTACTGGCGGGTCTTTATGCCGAGGGGGAGACCCGCGTGCGGGAACCCGGACCTTCCCGCGACCACACTGAGCGCATGCTGCCACTGTTTGGGCAACCCCTGAATGTACTGGACGACGGTAGCATCAGCCTGAAGCCCATGGGAGAGCTCACTGCTCCGAATCACCCCATTCATATACCGGCAGATCCTTCGTCAGCCGCATTTTTTGCCGTAGCTGCCGGTATTGTTGAGGGTTCTGAAATAAGCATGGATGGTATTGGCATCAATCCGCGCCGTGATGGCTGGCGGCGAATCCTTGGTGATATGGGTGCAGCCATATCTGTAGAAGATGAAAGTGCCGTAGGCGAAGAACCTGTCGCGGACATCTCGGTATGCCACGGTGCCATGAACGGAATCCGTGTAAACCCGGATGACATTACCGATGCCATTGATGAATTTCCGATCCTGTTTGTCGCCGCAGCACTAGCCAACGGTGAATTCATCCTCGAAGAAGCGGAAGAATTGCGCGTCAAGGAATCCGACCGCATTGCTGCAATGGCGACAGCCCTTTCGACCTGCGGCGCAGCAGTTCAGGAACAGGCATGTGGCTTACGCATTCAGGGACGCGGGCAATTGACGGGCGGCGTCACCATTGATGCCCGTGGCGATCACCGGGTTGCCATGGCGATGGCAGTGGCTGCACAGCGAGCTACGAATGAGATTATCATTGAACATGCTGCCGCCATTGCTACCAGCTTCCCGGACTTCGTACCGCTGGCACAAGCCATGGGTATGAATGTGCGATGGGCAAAGTAATGGGTCACTGGGTTCCATCCACAGGATTGCAAGTTGCCATCGATGGCCCTTCGGGCTCCGGCAAAGGCGCGGTCGCTGCGATGCTTGCCGCCAAGCTCAACCTACCGGTGCTCGACACAGGTCTCTTGTATCGTTATGCCGCTTACTGTGCAGAACAACAGGGCGCGGACATCACTTTGGAAACCTCGGTGCTTGAAGTGCTGGATAAGTGTTTGAAGGATATGGAGTGGCGGGAATGTGGAATTTTTGTGGCGGGTGAAAACTGGTCGGACAGGCTTCGGAACGAGAAAGTGGGGGCAATCGCATCCATGGTTGCCGCCATGCCGAAAGTGCGTACGCATCTCCTGAAGGTTCAGAAGCAATCGGCCGAACAGGGTTGCGTGATGGATGGCAGGGATATCGGAACAGTGGTGCTGCCTGATGCCAAAGCCAAGTTTTTTCTTACGGCATCCCTCAGGGAACGCGCCCGCAGGCGCTGGTTACAGTTGCAGGCGCTTGGAACCGAGGTTAGCCTTGACGATATTCTGACCGACATCAGAATGCGTGATACTCAGGATGCCGAACGCACACATTCACCGCTGAAGCAGGCTGAAGATGCTGTGCGTATCGATTCCACCACGATGCGAATCGACGAAGTTGTGGATAGAATGCTCGCCATCATGGGGCGCAGGGGACTTGCCTGCTGTTCCAAAGACACACGCTGAATTTGACAATGCTCCAGCCAATGAGGTCCCAATCAATCATGACAACCACCATTGAAGAGAACGGTTCCCGCATCCCGGACGATACGCATTCAACGCAGCCATCACCCGAACAGACATCGGGAAACGGGCAAGCAGATGCGAAAGACGCTGATGAACAATCATTCAAACAAATGTTTGAGGAATCCCTCAAGCAACACCCCGTAGCCGCACGCGGGCAACTGGTCAGCGGACTTGTGGTCGGGGTGGATCATGAGTCGGTAATGGTTGACGTGGGTGGGAAAAATGAAGGCATCGTCCCTTTAAATGAGTTCGAGAAAATCGGTGAACCTGTTCCCGCCATTGGCGAAAGCATTGAAGTCATGGTGCAATCAACCGGTGGGACGAATGGCGTCAATTTGTCGGTGTTGGCTGCAAAACACCAATCTCTGTGGAAATGTGTGGATGACTCACTGGTCAATGGAACGTGCATCCCCGCGACTGTTCAGGCGGAGGTGAAGGGGGGCTTACGAGTCGATCTCGGAGGCTTAAGCGCCTTTTTGCCCCGCTCCGAAATCGATATCAACCCTTCCACACCCAGTGACATGATTGGACAAAAAACTGACGTTGTTGTGCTGACTGCAAGCCGCAAACCTGAAAATATCGTAGTCTCCCGCAAACGTCCGCTTGAGGCGGCACGCAATGAAGAACGCCAGGCATTCTTCGCCTCGGCAGTGGTTGGAAACAGGATCAGTGGTGAAATAAAACGCCTGACGGATTTTGGTGCTTTCGTGGATGTTGGTGGCGTGGATGCTTTGCTGCATGTGTCAGATATTGCATGGCGCCGGCTGAAACACCCGAGTGAGGCGTTGCAGGTTGGTCAGCAAATTACGGCGGAAATCATTAAACTGAATGAGGCTACCGGAAAGGTTTCTCTGTCCTTACGTACACTACAGCCTGATCCGTGGGAGAATGTGCCGGGGAAATATCAGGCGGGCATGCGCTTAACAGGGACCGTACGCAAACTGCTTGATTATGGGGCCATGGTGGAGATTGAGCCTGGTGTGGAAGGCATGATTCACCGTTCGGAAATGAGTTGGACACGACAGGATATCAATCCGGCGAAAGTCCTCGCCGAAGGTGATGTTGTAGACGTAGCTGTGTTAACCGTCGATGAGGAAAAGCGACGCATTTCACTAAGCCTAAAGGAAGTTACCGAAAATCCCTGGCAGGCTTGGCTAGCCAAACACCCGGCGGGAATGCATGTTAAAGGAACTGTGAGGAGCATCACAGACTTTGGGCTTTTTGTGGGGCTGGATGGTGAATTGGACGGTTTGGTGCATATTGGTAATCTTTCATGGCATGAATCCGGTGAGAAGGTTATTGCATCCTATGCCAAAGGTAACGAAGTAGAGTGCGTCGTACTGGGTGTGGACGTTGAACGGCAAAGGATTGCACTGGGTATCAAGCAACTGGAAGACGATCCTTTCGAGGTGTTTCTCGCTAATGCCTCCCGTGGTAGTCGAGTGGAAGGCAAGATATTGACGGTAGGCTCTGGTGCGTTCACGGTCGAGCTTATGCCAGGTGTTACGGCATACCTTTCTTCACGCGAGGTGCCGCGTGAACACGCCGAGTTGAAACCTGACTCAACAGTGGAAGCAAAGATTATCGAACTGGACCGTAAACGAAGAAGCGTTAAGCTTTCGGTCAGACAGATGTTGCGCGATGCGGAAAAAGATGCTGTTCGGAACTACGCAAAAGCTGGAAGGAAAGGGAATGCACCGTCCGCACTTGCATTGGAGTTGCAACGCAAGTTGTTAAGCAAGAAAGAAGATTGTTAGGGTTCTTCTGAAAAAATACGTCCATGGGTTGTGCGGATACTCGGAATTTCTCAGAGCATCCTTGAACATTCCTCTGGCATGACAAGAAAAGAAACAGGGGAAAGGAAGGGGAAACATGACTAAATCGAAATTGGTGGAAATCATTGCAAATCACCAGGATCAAATTACACGCCGGGAAGCCGAGGTTGTTGTAAGTACGATATTCTCCGCGATTGGCGATGCGCTTAGCCGTGGCGAGCGGGTGGAGCTACGTGGTTTCGGCAGCTTTTATACCAAACGACGGAATGCGCGCATCGGGCGCAACCCGAAGACAGGTGATACCGTTCAGGTTCCAGCCAAAATCGTGCCACAATTCAAACCGGGCAAAGAATTGCGTGAGCGGGTTGACAACATCGCCTGACCCAGCCCTTTACTCATTTATTAACCACAACATTCTTTGGTCCTCCACGCTTTTCCTGTAAGGGACTAATACCTTCATAAATAAAGCCATATGCAGCAAGTCACCGGGCGGCCAGTCCGCAAAGCGTATTGGCGCAGCCATAGCACGGCTATGGTAAGCCGGTACAACGCAGCGGATGGTCACCCCCGGCGACTTGCCCGAAGGGAGTCCCACAGACGGCCCGGCTCCGCGCTACGGTGCTTGGCAAGGAACGGCCATTCCCTGCGCACCGTGCCTTGATCCGAACCGCCTGTAGGTCTCTGCATGTGGCTTTATTTATGAAGGTATTAGTAGTAACTTTACACAAGAATTAACCTGCGCAGGGGAATGTTATGAACTGGATCAATGCACTTTCCGTAGTACTTCTTACAACACTGGCTACCATGTTTGCCGCTGAAAATAACGGCAAGATTTCGATCCAATTCGCTGGCTATTCATCTGGCGACATCCCTCTCTATGTTCCTATTTTTATTGCATTTCTTCTTGGGTTTCTTGGAGGTATGCTGTCTTTGAGTTTCTCGCGCCGCAAGCACAAGCTCGAAATCAACCAGCTTCGGCAGGAAAATGATTTGTTGCAAACAGAAGTCAACAACCTGCGCAACCTGCCCCTGCAAGACGAAACATGACAGCGGTCCTTGCACTCACCGTCATACTGACGGTTTTTGCTGCACTTATCTGGTTTTTATGGCAACAGCGGCAATCGGATGTGGAAAACAGGCCGGGACAGGAAGATGCCCGTATTTCTCCGTTATTGCGGGGAATTAACTATCTTCTGTCCGATGAACCGGACCAGGCATTGAAAGAACTCGTCCATGTCGCCCGCCTGCAAACCGAAACGGCTGAGGTTTATCTGGCATTGGGAGATTTGTTCCGCAATAAAGGGGAATTTGGGCGTGCGGTTCGCATTCACCAGAATCTTTTGGCACGACCCGGCCTTCCCGAGGAATTGTATATGGAGGCACAATTTGCTCTGGCTATGGATTTTCAGGCAGGGGGATTGCTGGGGCGTGCCTTGAAACAGTACAGAAAAGTACTTGATGCGCAGCCAGGCCATATCCCCGCACTGGAAGCAACTTTACGCATTCGTGAACAGAGTCAGGAGTGGAGTTTAGCCGAGGATGTGCTCTCCCGTCTTGATCAGGTTCGCGGCACATCCTCCTCATTGCACCATGCCTACCTGATGACTGAAATGGCCCGCGGTAAACAGGGTGAAGGTGATGAAGAACATGCGCTGAACCTGGTGACAAAGGCCATCGGTACCAATCCGGCCTGTGCCGCGGCGCACATGTTACTTGCCGAAATTGACTTGAACCGCGGTGACCATGACGCAGCCTTTGCCAGTATGAAAAGCTTGCAACAGGCAGCACCTCAATATATTTCACTATTAATTCCTTTGCTGCTGGAGCATCCCGAAATCTATACCGGTCAAGGTGAAACCTTCCTGCTGACCTGCTGGGAAAAACACCATGATGAATTTATGGCTCTGGAATGGATCAAAGGTGTAAGCACAAAGCATGGAATCGAAGAAGCCAAACGGCTGATGAGCAAAATTTCCTTTTCACCCGAAGGCTTGCGCACCTGTTTGCATCTTAAGGCTATGATGGGTGATGATGATGCTCTGGCACTGGCAAGCCGCAACTGGCAGCAACAGTCCAGAAACTTCACATGCGGTCATTGTGGTGTAGAAGTGATGGATATGCGCTGGCAATGCCCTCAATGCCATGAATGGGGGAGCATGCGGCCCATCCAGGAGGTTCAGATATGATGCGCGACCGTCTGATGGTGGCTCTGGATATGCCTGACCGGGAACAGGCTCTAAACATATGTCAGCGCATCGGCGACAATGTGGGCTGGTTCAAGGTCGGTTTGCGCCTGTTTGTCGCCGAAGGCCCGGATTTAATCCGTATCCTGATACAAAACTACCGGGTGTTTCTGGATCTCAAATTTCACGACATCCCCAACACAGTGGCCGAAGCAATCACCAGTGCCGGAAATCTTGGCGTACACATGACCAATATTCATGCCGGAGGCGGCCTGGAAATGATGCAAGCCGCCGCACAGTCAGCCACGGCTTTTCCGCGGATGAAAGTGATCGCTGTTACTGTGTTAACCAGCAGTCCTATGCAGCCCGGGCAAGCGTGCCGCGAAACTGTGCATAGAGCCATGATGGCGCGTGACGCCGGGCTGGATGGCGTCGTATGCAGCGTCCATGAGGCCGCTGACATCAAAAAAGCATGTGGTGCGGATTTTCTGACCGTGACCCCCGGTATTCGCTGGGGAGAGCAGCCTCGGAATGACCAGAAACGGGTCGCCGATCCCGGGATGGCCATTCGGCAGGGCGCGGATTATATTGTCGTAGGCCGCCCGATTATCCAGGCGTCTGATCCCGGTGCCGTCGCCGCGGAAGTGCTATCGATGATGCAACGCGCATCCTCTGATGCCTGTTCATGAATAATCAGGGATATGAAACAATATTGGCGTCTTATGCCTGCCGCTCCGAACTGTCACGTGGCCGCCGGTATCCGGAACCGGAATCATCTACCCGCAACATGTTCCAGCGTGACCGTGACCGCATCATCCATTCGGCGGCATTTCGCCGTCTTGAATATAAAACCCAGGTGTTCGTCAATCATGAAGGGGACCATTACCGGACCAGACTGACGCATTCCATTGAAGTTGCGCAAATCGCCCGTTCCATTTGCAGAGACATGAGGCTGCACGAGGATCTGGCTGAAGGCGTGGCGCTGGCTCACGATCTCGGGCATACGCCTTTTGGGCACTCCGGCCAGGATGCATTGAATGCTGTCATGAAACCGTATGGCGGCTTTGAACATAATCGCCAGTCCCTGCGTGTCATTGAAGAACTGGAACGGCGTTATGCTGAATTCCCCGGCCTGAATCTGAGTTTTGAAACCCGGGAAGGCATTGTCAAACACACATCCCCCCACGATCTCCCCAGGAATGCCGACCTGGCTGATTACCATTTGGATGAACAGGCTACGCTTGAAGCACAAATCGGCAACCTGGCTGACGAAATTGCCTACAATAATCACGATGTGGATGATGGTTTCCGTGCGGAGATTCTGAATGTTGCAGGGTTGTGTACTGTTCCATTGTTTTACATGCACTACAAGAAGGTGATGCATGATCGGAAACGCATTGTGGAGCGTCTCGCCATCCATGAAACCATCCGTCGAATGATTAACTTTCTGATCCTGGATGTGATAAAAGAAACGGCACGGAATATAGAAAAGTTGAGCATACATTCCCTGGATGATGTGCGCAACGCGGGTGAACCACTGGTTGGATTTTCACATGAAGTACGGCACATGAACGCCGAAATGAAACGCTACCTGTTCAAACACATGTACCATCATTACCGTGTCGTGCGTATGGCCACCAAGGCAACCCGTGTCATTCAGGAACTGTTTTCCGCTTATATGGAAAATCCGGCCATGCTACCACCCGGATCCATGGCTAGGCCGATTGGGAACAACAGTGAAGAGCAACGTGCACGTACGGTTGCCGACTACATTGCCGGTATGACGGATCGATATGCGCTGGATGAGCATAGCCGCCTGTTTGATGTGCACGCACGCACCTGATCTCAGCTCAGGTTATTTATGAATAGTCCGGACTAAGAGGCTCAAGGCACAGCACAAACGTACACGAGCATTCAGGCGTTTGCCATTATTGGTACTCTAAATTTTTTCGAAACATCCTATGCGTTAATGACTTCCTTAATGAAAAATTCCATTTTGGTATCTCCAATTTCAATCATGTCGCCATCGTTAAGCGTGCGTGGCTCCTTACCCACCGTTTCGCCATTCACCTTGGGCTTGGCCATGCCTTCAAGATGGGTGATATGGTAACCTGTTGGCCGCCGGGTAAGCACTGCGGCCTGCTTGCCCACCGTAAATCCCTTAACCTTGATCTTGCAATTCTCTCCCTTGCCGATACTGGTCAATGAAGCGGTCAAATCATAGCTCTTTCCAATCAGGGAACCCGCAAGAATCTGGACTCCTCCCAAAGGCATGGTGGGGCCTTTGGGCGTATCGCCAAGAACTTCCGGAATCATGGCTGCGCGGGTTTGTGGGGTGATAACCATGGTCTTATCCATTCCGCTTGCCTCTTCATGGTGTTCCACCGGCGGGTGCATCGTATCCTCAATATTTACAAAGGTTAAGGTATGCTTGCCGACCAGGATATTATCGCCATGCTGCAATACATGTTTGGTGATCCGCTTGTTGTTGACAAAGCTGCCATTGGTGCTGCCAAGATCTTCCAGGATGGCTTTGTTGCCAATCATAAGCACACGTGCATGGCGGCCCGAGACTGCCAGATTGTCCACGTGAATATCATTCTCCGGCTTGCGCCCGATGGTGGTTTCCTCCTGGTCCAGATTATACTCGGAAATCACTGAATCCTTAAATTTCAGGATAAGTTTACAAGCCATGATTCTCCTCCATTTTACCCGTCATTGCCGTCATTTTTTCCGCCTGAACAATTTTGATAGAAACTTCTGTTTTCGATGATAGCTCTTGTTAACCTGGATAAGTATCACTGAAATATTGTCAGGGCCACCTGCATCGTTGGCCAGTTGAACCAATTGAGATGAAATCTTGCGAAGATCATTTGCATACTGAGTCAATGTCAGGCGGATCGCCTCATCGGGCACCACATCCGTCAGACCATCAGAACACATCATATACAAATCGCCGGGCTGGGTGATGTCTTCCACAACATCAGGCTCAACATCAGGCTCCACGCCCAATGCTCGCGTTACCAGATTCTTGATGGCGGAATTACGTGCGTCATCAGCGGTCAGAAGCCCTCTTCGCACCTGTTCCTGGATCAATGAATGATCTTCTGTTACATGCGTCAGCACATCGCCGCGCAAGCGGTACATCCGTGAATCTCCCACATTCGCAGCTGTTAGACGATCTCCATAAAACACAGCAGCCACCACGGTCGTGCCCATCCCCATGCATTCCGACCGCTGCTGCGCTGTTTCATAGATGGCATTATTCGCCATGGTGACCGCATCACGCGTCAAAATTGATTCCTTCGTAAATCCGGTATCTGAATCCAGTTCCGCCTCAGGTATATGCCCGAGATGATCCTTCAGATAGCGTGTAATGATGTCCACGGACATGGCGCTGGCGACTTCCCCGGCATTGTGCCCTCCCATGCCATCAGCCAAGACTGCGAATCCATAGCCGGGGGTAATTCCCACGCAATCCTCATTGTGGTCACGTTTGACTCCCACATCGGTGACTGCGTGCATTTCGAGCGCATTCATGCGGCCTTACCTCCGGTTGGAAACGTCTTCAAACAACTGATGATCTCCTGCACCACTTCCATGCCGCTGGCAAATCGCGCGTCAGCCTCTTTGGCCAGCAGCTTATTAATTAATACAGCCACATTCTCCGGCAAGTCCGGTTTATGTTCCCGGATGTCCGGGTGTGGTTCATTGGCAATCTGGAACATCAGGGTTGCCATGGAGTCACCGCGGAATGGTCGCACGCCTGTCAGCATCTCATACAACATGGCACCGAGGGAAAACAGGTCGGAACGGCCATCCACATGTTTGCCGGAAAGTTGCTCGGGAGACATATAGGACGGCGTCCCCAACACCACGCCGGTTTTGGTCTTACTGGAGGCCGTAATACGTGCAATACCAAAATCCGTCACCTTCACCGTCTTGTCTTTCAGCAACATGATATTGGCTGGCTTGATGTCGCGATGCACCACGCCCTGACCATGCGCATAATGCAGCGCCTCGCCAATCTTTCCACAAATCTTGAGTGCCGCGATAGACGGCACCAGTTTATCCGGTTTGGTAAACGGCGACAAATCCGTCCCGGACAGCAGCTCCATGGCGATATAAGCCAGATCATGCTCTTCGCCAGCATCATAAATCGTAACAATGTTAGGATGATTAAGCCGACCGGCAGTTTCCGCCTCACGGAAGAAACGGTCTTTCACGTCCTGCAATTCATCTGCCTCAAATTCTTGCGACAGGGCCATGGTCTTGATCGCAACATCACGATTAATCTTGGGGTCACGCCCTTGATAGACGGTTCCCATGGCACCTTTGCCAAGTTCCTTTAAAATTTCATAACGTCCGAGCGTGGGTTTGGCACCTCCGGTAATAAGCAGGGATGACATGCCGCCACCTGTCGTGCTGGATCCAAAAATCATGGTATCACCAGCCGATTTCGTACGTTCCAGCCTGGCCTGCACATCCTTGTAATTTGGCTCGTTTTCGACCATATATTCATAAACGGATGTTGCTTTGTTAAATTGCCGCTTACGTTCAAAATCCAGGGCAAGATTATAAAGTGTCGACAGAACATCATCAGTCACGGGGCACTTACGGAATTTATCAAAGGCCATGTCCAGCATGCCCTGGCTCTGGAAAGAAAGACCCAACATTTTGTTCGTTTCGGCCGAGTCCACCTGCGCCTTCTGCCGTTCTCCCTCGGAAGCAAAATAGCGCTTCGTGGTTAATACCAGATGGCCAAGAAGAAGCATGGTTGCTGCCGTCATGGTTTGCACCCATAACGCGGAGACCGTCAGCAATACAAAGTCCGTTCCGATCAACAACAATAGAAGAACAAGAGACATCACGGCAGCAACACCCGGTCCTACACGGGGGAGCACCAGGATCAGATACAGGCCAACCATTATCAGGAGCCCGATTTCCACCCAGGAGGACCATTCCGGTCGGGTGAAATATTTCCCGTGCAGAATGCTGTTGAGCATATGCGCCTGTAATTCCACACCCGCCATGCCATCATTGACAGGCGTGACAAAGCGTTCGCCCATACCCGATGCGGTAGCTCCGATCAAAACAATCTTGCCTTTGAATATCCGGGCCGGAATTCTGCCTGCAAAGACATCATAAAAGGAATAATGTCTGAAGGCGTCACCACCTGTATTGGACCGGTAGAATGCAGGATAGAATCGCATAGATGTATCAGTCATAATATCCATGGCACCGAGCTCTATACTCATACCGGAATTGACCGTAATATCGTTCATGCTCAAATTGAGAAACTTCGCGGCCAGCACCAGTGACATGGATGGATATGCCTGCCCATAGTAGTCAATCAGCAATGGTTCCGAGCGTACTACGCCACCCTCTTTACGCACATTCAGATGGCCCATAGCCGCAGTAGCCTGCGCCAGATCCGGAAAGGGATACCTCATCTTGGATGCATTCAGTAAACTGGCATTTTCTTTGGAATGATTGATGTTTTTGAGTTCCAGGCGTCTGATATAATCGGGCAGCGGCATGTCCGGGCGGCCATGCGGAACGCCAAGGTCAAAAGAAATGGGCATCACCACATTACCGGCCTGCTTTACCGCATTAACCAGCATATGGTCCATATCCAGTGATTTCTCAGCAGCCTGCAAAAGCTTTTTGGTTTCCGAATCGCCTCTCCTGGCCAGAGCCCGGGTCAATTGTTTGAATGACTGCAAGTTCTGATCGGTCTGTACCTCGCTAAAAAACACATCCACGCCAATGAGCCGGGCACCGGCAGACGACAGCTTCTCGATCATTTTAGCCATAATGGCGCGCGGCCATGGCCAACGCCCCATTCGGTCGATGGAATCATCATCAATGGCAACAATCACAATATTATCACCTGCCGGTTGGGCAGCCATGGAGACACCCATATCATAGGCCTTGTTTTCAAGACCTTTCAGCGGGTTCCATGCCAGGAAGGCAGCAATAAACAAAAGCATCACGAGCAATCCGACAAACCAGTCCGACTTCCAAAAAGCCCCTTTATTCAATGAGATTTGCCTCCCTTGTTCATGTAGCTTCCCATCACAAGCCCGTAACTACCATATAATATGTATTTTGACAACATCCAGCCCCAAATAGCAAGCCCCGTGCCGCCACGAAAATCGCCTCCCTGTTGCTACTCTATGACTACATAACAGTCCACCGGCATCGTGCGGTTTTTCACTTCAATGCAGCCCCGTTTTTTTATCCCCACAATATCCCTGCACGCGCGATACATCGATTCACCGACAAGAATTTCTCCCCCCTTCGCCAGTGACTCCAAACGTGACGCCACATTCACTGTGTCCCCAATTACCGTATAATCCATGCGCTCCCTGGAACCCAGACTGCCTGCAATCACCTCGCCTGTATTAATACCAATACCAATTTGAAATGTGGATTTTCCCTGTGATTCACGTTCCTTCGTCAACTGATCCATTGATTTTTGCATTTCCAGCGCCGCCCGCATGGCATCAAGCGGCCCTTGTTCCGAGGGTGTGATAAACCCAAAAACAGCCATCAATTCATCGCCAATAAACTTATCCAGAACCCCATGATAGCGGTAAACAACCTGTACCATTCGGTCAAAATACTCATTCAACATCTCAATCACTTCATCCGGGCTTGCTTCTTCCGAAAAACTTGTGAATAAACGAATATCTGCAAAAAGAACTGTCACCACGCGATACTCAGGGCGCAGCATTGCTTCGTCACCAAGCGCAATACGATCAGCAATTTCACTACCAATATAGGGTTTGAGGCGATCGTGGAAAACTTCACCCTCGGTAATACGGCGCCGGTACTCAATGCTGCTCTGTTTTGCCTGTTTTAACAACTCAAGTGTGATTTCCCGGTATTGATCTTTTTGCTCCCTGATTTCCTCCAAAAGGGTGTTGAAATGACTTGTCAGTTCGGCAAGCTCCGCCATATTTCCATCTTCAACAGGAATTTCTCGAAGCATGTCCACTTCGGGCACAATACGTGTACGCCGTACCAAACGCGTGAGCGCATCCGAGAATGTTCGAAGAATATGGTAACCGCCAAGGTGAAAAACAAGCATAACAGCTGCAACTAGCAAGATACTCTGGGTGAAGGTAAAATGTTCCCTGTAAACAATATAAATGAATAGCAGGTAGGGCAATATGCCCAGCAAGGCCAATATGATATGGGTTTGGTCTCTGAAGCTTTGCGACTGGAACCTGATCATGCATCCCCCTCCTCTCAGTCCTGCTGCATGCGCTGCAGCAAGCCTGACTGTAAGTGATTTCCTTGCTATTCGCACTATACAAAAATATCAGTCAACAAGTTCCTGATTCATACAGGTAATTGTGAATTTGTGAAGAGGGCGGGATTACTCAGGCTATGCCCTCGCCCTTCGGGCCGGCCTGGCGACCATTCAAACCGGACATGCCGGTTTATCGAACCCGATACGCGGACTCTCACCCACCCTCACCTCCTGATGTAGCCAATGCGTTCTCAAAAAAATATGGCTGAATCTCAATTGATCTGGCGGAGAGGGTGGGATTACTCGGGCTGCGCCCTCGCCCTTCGGGCCGGCCTGACGACCGTTCAAACCGGACATGCCGGTTTGTCGAACCCTATACGTGGGTTCTCACCCACCCTCACCCTATGATATAGCCAATGCGTTCTCAAAAAATAAGGCCGAACCTCAGTTAATCTGGCGGAGAGGGTGGGATTCGAACCCACGTGGCAGAGTTACCCGCCCAACCGATTTCGAGTCGGTGCCGTTATAACCACTTCGGTACCTCTCCACAACTGCACATCAAGGGCGGCAAAGCATACGGATCGGCTTCAGTATCGCAAGATAATGTAATCGAAACGTTGATCTGGAATTGTTAAGGAACCTCTGAATAAGTCTGGGTAAAATAGATTGTGATTCAGCATTTTCAAGAGCAAGGCACTAAGCGCTTGGAATAGCAGGGCTATTGCGAATAGCTTGGTAACGCAGCTATTGGACATGCTGGACGCCAGCTGTTTATTCACGACTTATTCAGAGGCTCCTTAAATGAAGCTGGCGCCATAATCTGCGGTTTCCAGCATCCTGAGGGGGGGCTTGTATGAGTCTCCCCTGTATTTCTATACAGGAAAAGTCAGTTATGCTCCTGTATCAGATGCTGAACTCAGCAGTTTGCCATACAAACTACCCAGAACAGCGCCATAGACAAGATGCAACATCAGAGTCATTACCGGCGCCATCATGCCAAGAGACAGCCCGAAAAGTCCGGCACCCGCCATAGGCATGACCATCACCATCATCAACACCCATGCCAGCACGCCGAAGGATAAGCCTTTGCTGACATACCCGCTGCCAGGCAGTGATTTACCAATAACCGCGAACAACACGCCCCACAGCACCGTACCGATCATGAAATGCATGGCCCATCCGACAATGGGGACAGCGGGTGTGCCCAACATGCCATGCGCCATCGTAGTCATCATTTTGATGGCATTCAGATCGGGCATCACGCCCATCATCATTTTCATCACCATGAGTACGGAAAGAACAATCGTCGCAACAAAACCCGCAATCATGGATTTTCCAATCTTATTCATCATCAACCTCCTTATGCCTTGCTGGCTTAATACTCATCAGTCGCCTGCATGCACAGTCCGGTTACATCATAAAGTTGATAATGCCTGTAAAAAACGCTTGTGGATATTGTCAAAATCACCATTGGAAAGAATCAGAATGTAATCACCAGGCATGGCAAGGTTCGTGA
>CAZEMN010000022.1:0-2473 GCA_964513335.1 uncultured Zetaproteobacteria bacterium
AAAAATGGCCCGTCCCGCAGGGCTGCGCCCGAAATGAGGCCATGCGGCGTTGCTCCCCTAGGGGACCTTCTCTTGCACAAGTGCAATTCACCTTGTCGTCATTCATTTGGATTTACCAAACTTCTCCCCTCACGCCCTGCCTGGCCTCATTTCGGGCAGTAGCGCTACGCCTGGATTTTATGTGAACAGGCCTTAGTATAGAAGAAAAACAAAAGCTTGTACCGCAAAGCACGCAAAGCGGAAGAACGAGACGTTATCCGGCAATGGATTCATCCTGAAGGTACCGCTCACCCTTGTAGAAGCGCGAGGTAATGGCAAAGAGGAGAGCGGTGATGAGCATCAACGCCGTAAAGAAGATAAAATAATCCGCGCCAGCCAGTTTGCTGCTACCGTCCGGATTTTGAATGAAGAAATTCACACCGCTGGTAAACAGATTTCCTGCCGAAATGGACAGCATGAAGAAGGCCATGACAAATGATTTCATGGTTTTCGGTGCTTGTGTATAGGAGAATTCCAGGCAGGTGATGGAGACCATGACCTCGGCGCAGGTGAGCACCACATAGGCCAGTAATTGCCAGCCGATGTGTGGTATGAACCCGGCGTCAATCCGCATCTGAATCCATGTGGATATGGCAAAGGCAACAACGGTGATAAACATGCCGATGCTGATCTTGCGCAGTTCGTTGAGCGGGAAAATCCGGTGGAT
Organism: uncultured Zetaproteobacteria bacterium; assembly: GCA_964513335.1. Taxonomy (GTDB): domain Bacteria; phylum Pseudomonadota; class Zetaproteobacteria; order Mariprofundales; family Mariprofundaceae; genus JAUZQZ01. Next base: position 707 of record CAZEMN010000022.1, read on the forward strand.
GGCTGGATAAACGGCATAGGAGAACACGGGAATCAGCAGCATCACCAGCAGCGGATTGGCTGCCTGAATCTGCGAGGGCAGGACCTCGATCCCGAATATGTGCCGGTCCATGTGTTCGGCCTGCAACACCCAACTGGAACCCGTTTGGTCAAACAACGCCCAGAATACAGCTACGAAGACATAGATACCGCATAGTCGCGCCAGCACCTTCAGACCGGAACCTGAAAGCGCTTCATGTACAAAGCCCATGCCTGCGGGTGGAATATGCACGAACCGGTGGCGGCCACTCCAGAAAACCAGTGTAGCGGCGAGCATCAGGATGCCAGGTACGGCAAAGGCGACTGAAGGACCATATTGTTTCAGCAGCCACGGTGTGGCTAGCATGGAGGCGAAAGCCCCCATGTTGATGGAAAAATAGAACCAGCCGAAGATTCTTGATAATAAGTGCTGATTCGTCGCGCCAAACTGGTCGCCGACATGCGCTGAAACACAGGGCTTAATGCCGCCGGAGCCCAGCGCAATCAAACCTAGGCCGATGGCCAGACCCAGCCGCGTATGATCCAGTGCCAGGGCAAAATGGCCAAGACAATAGATGATGGAGAGTGTGATGATGGTGCGGTATTTGCCAAGCACTCCGTCAGAAATCAGTGCTCCGATAAGCGGGGTGGCATATACGGCGGAAACAAACAAATGAAACCAGCCCTTGGCCTCATCTTCCGTCATCGCATCCGGTGCACCATCGGCGTTCATCAGCGCTTGGGTCATGAAGATCACGAGAATAGCGCGCATGCCATAGTAAGAGAATCGCTCCGCTCCCTCATTGCCGATAATGAACGGGATGCCGGGTGGAAGGCTTGAAGCAGCCAGCGGGGCCGTGCGGTATTTCGTCATGCGCACAGTGTAGAGAAAAAGCACAACCTTGCACCGCAAGGTAAAAATAGCATTTTGTTTTCCTTTGTGTACTTCACGTGTGAAATGCTTGTTCTGTGTCAAAAAGGCACACGTAGCGTGTAACAAGTTGACCCTGTGATGGATGTCATGCATATTTTAGTAGTCTTCCCAACAGGATGCGTGGATTCTCTACCCGGCCCGGTTTTAATACACAAGGTCAAGGGTAACAGACAGGTTGAAGGGAAAAGCGGGAGTGAGAGGGGAGACGCTTTTAACAAGGCTCCAAGGAGTCAGTAAGACAAGACTCTTAGAGTCAAATAAATTGGGAGGATTTTCTATGAAGAAAATGATTTTTTCTGCTGCTGCTTTTGCCCTCGTCGCGGTTTCCAGCATTGCGCTGGCTCCGACCACGGCTGAAGCTATTCCGGCGTTTGCACGCCAGACGGGGGCAGGCTGCATGAGCTGCCATTTCCAGAACTTTGTTGCGCTTAACCCATTCGGTCGTGCGTTCAAGATGGGTTCGTTCACCGATGTGGGTGATCAAGCCCTGATTGAGGACGACGATCTGTCTATCCCGGCCGTGCTGAACGCCACCTTCGTGATTCGCGCAGAGTACGCCAACGAAAACAAGACGGGCGAGGCTTCCACCGGTACCTATGAGATCCCGAAGGATGCCGTGCTCATGCTGGCTGGCCGTATCGGCTCCAACAGCGGTGCCTTCGTTGAGTTCGACGGTGGCGCTGCCAACTGGCAGTTTCTTAACTCCTTCGATGTTTCCGGCTTCAAGGTCGGCATCGGTGCCCACAAGTCCGGCTTCGGCGGTTCCGGCGTACTGGAGCTGTCCAACGTGTTCGGTCAGCACGGCGGCAAGCTGGG
>CAZEMN010000022.1:2573-17952 GCA_964513335.1 uncultured Zetaproteobacteria bacterium
CAGGCGCAAGGCGAGCTTGGCCACATGAGCGTCGGCGTCTATGCCGACTGGGCGCATGCCAAGGGCGAGACCAGCGCCAACACTGGTGGCTTGACCGGCGTCGGCAACTTCTACGGTTCGATTGTGGATGAGGCGGGTAACACCGTTGCCAATACGGCCGGTAAAAAATTCGACGCTTTCAGTATCCGTGGCGAGATCGAGCCGATCGAGCGCGTCCTCCTTGGCATTGGCTATGGTTACAAACAGCTCTCCCAAGGGGCTCCGGGTGACATCACGGTCAAGACCTTCCATTTGGCCGCCACCTACATTGTTTACCAGAACATGGAACTCAATGTGGTGTTTGATAGCGCCAAGTTGAATGATCCGACGGCCGCTCTTGCAAGTTCCACGACGCGGACAGTGGTTCTCGAGGTCGAAGCACTTATGTAAACAGGGTTTCTTTGGGAACCTTTGCAAGCAGGGGAGGCCTTCGGGCCTCCCCTTTTTGTTGTTACAGCATCTTTGGGGTCATGACAGGGTATAGCGATCCCTTTGGTTTCGTGCTATTGACCTTTGCCGGCGTAAACGCTGGAATGCCGCGCATGAAACGGATTCCTCTGCTTATTTTTTTTACATCAACCCTTCTGGTTGCAGGCTGCCAGGGCGGCATGCCGCAGATACTCTGGCCGGTGGATGACAACAAGCCGGATTACGCCCGCAGCAGTAGGGATAATCCGCGCTCCGAGGGCCGCGTGCCGCTGGATGTGCCGCCGGAACTACGTAAGGATATTGAGATTCCCATGCCGGACAAGGTGGCCACCGAAGCGGCGCAGGGCGGCGCCCGGATTTCGGCGAATGAAAAAAAGGCAGTTGCAGGCAAGGCTGTGAGCCTGGATGCACGAGTTTATGATCAATCGCCAGCGGTGGTATTTTCTGCCGTAATTGATGCCATGACGGCGCTGAGTATGCCTGTGGAAAGTGTGGACTCACCCAGCGGCACCATTACCTCGGCATGGATTCGTTTTGATTCAAGCAGTCCGAATGCCTATGTCGGTGCGGCCATGGACATGTTCGGTGCGGGGCCGACGCATACGCGCCACCGCTTTATCGTGCGTGTGTTTCGCATGAAAGATGGTAAAACCGAGCTCCAGATTCGCACGCTGGCACAGCAGTTCATGCAGCGCCACTGGGTGAACAAGATACTCAAGCGCAAGGTGGCCAATGAGCTGTTTATTGCGGTGGAAGAGCGGATTGGCCAGCAGGTTTCCAGTGACACAGAAGAATCTCTGCCGACGGGGAATCCATAAAGGTTTTACCGCAGGGGACGCGAAGGCAAAAACACCTACCGCAGAGGAATACTTTTATCCAGCCAGAAGCGAGGCAAGAGCTTTGCCCGGATCGGGTTTTCGCATCAGTGATTCGCCGATCAGGAAACCATGCACACCCGCCTCATTCATGCGGCGAATATCTTCCGATGTGTGAATGCCGGATTCGGTGATGATAGTTTTTCCATACGGAATGGTCGGCAATAGTCCGATTGTTGTGTCCAGTGACGTGGAGAAATCGTGCAGATTACGGTTGTTGATACCGATGAGCCGCGTATCAAGCTTTAGCGCCCGCTCCAGTTCACGCCGGTTATGCACTTCAGGAAGAATGGAAAGCCCCTGCTCTCTGGCTGCCGCAGTTAGATCGGCGGCCAACGCATCGTCCACCATGTTCAGAATAATAAGAATCGCATCCGCGCCGATGGCGCGCGCCTCGATCACCTGATATGGGTCGAGCATGAAATCCTTACGCAGAATCGGAAGGCTCACAGCCTTTCGGATATTCGACAGATACGCATCGCTGCCCTGGAAATATTGCGCGTCGGTCAGTACGGACAGACAAGTTGCGCCGCCGGTTTCATAGGATGCTGCGATGGCAACCGGATCGAAATCCTGACAGATCACGCCTCTGGACGGGCTGGCCTTTTTCACCTCGGCGATCACGGTATTTGTTTCGTGTTCAATACGCTTGATGAGCGTCTCCGCGAAACCCATGGGCGTGTAATCCTTTGCCCGTTCAGACAACGCAGTTTCGGAAATCTCTGACTTACGTTGTTTTATCCATTCGCGTTTGTATGCGGCGATGTCCTGCAGAATGGAGTCACTCACGACGCTTTCCCGGTAAATTCGGTGAGTGCCTGTAGTACTTCCTTTGCCCTGCCGGAATCGATGGCATTTGCTGCCGTGCGTAATCCCGCTGCTATGCTATCGGCCTTGCCCGCTACCCAGAGCGCTGCGGCCGTATTGAGCAAAACGATATCCCGCGCAGAGCCTTTTTTTCCGCCAAGAATCTCGCAGATGATGGCGGCATTGGTTTCGGCATCGCCTCCGGCCAGATCAGCTGTTTTGGCATACGGCATGCCAAAGGCTTCCGGGTCAATCTCGAATTCACATAATGGGGAATCCTGTTCTACCCATACAGCATCGGTGAGGGTTGTGGTGGTGATTTCGTCCAGTCCGTCGCGGCCATGAACCACCAGCGCGCGTTTAATGCCAAGTTGCTGCAAGGCGCCCGCGACTAGCATGAGTTTGTTTTTCGCATAAACACCCAGCACCTGATATTCGGCATTGGCGGGATTGGTCAATGGCCCTAACAGGTTGAATATGCTTCGGATACCAAGCTCGCGGCGTGGACCTGCCGCATGCTTCATGGCCGGATGGTGCGCAGGCGCAAACAGAAATCCGATGCCGGCTTTATCAATGCAGTCCGCTACTGCACCAGGTGCAATATCCAGATGCACGCCCAATGCTTCCAGTACGTCCGCGCTGCCTGATTTTGAGGAGATAGCACGGTTGCCGTGTTTGGCGACCGGCACGCCAGCCGCTGCCACCACCAGCGCCACAGTTGTCGAGATATTGAAGGTGGAAGCGCCGTCGCCGCCTGTGCCGCAGGTGTCGAGCAGGCCCGTGGCGCGCGGATGAATATGGGTTGCCGCAGTGCGCATGGCACGTGCCGCACCGGCCACGATAGCGGGTGTTTCACCCCGGATGGAAAGCCCCATCAGTAGCGCCCCGATTTGCGCGGGCGTGGCATCTCCCCGCATGATTTCACCGAATACTGATTCAGTATTGTCTGCGCTGAGTTCACCACCGGCCTGAATCAGGCGCAGGGCATCCTGAATATTCATGCTCATGCCGATACTCCGAGAAAATTTCTGAGCAGGTCATGACCATGCTCGGTGAGAATGGATTCGGGATGGAACTGCACGCCGAAGGTTGGATGTTTCACATGCCGCAAGCCCATCAGTTCGTTTTCTTCTGTCCATGCCGTACGTATCAGGCAATCAGGCAGAGGTTCCTCAACAATCAGCGAATGGTAGCGCGTGGCCGTGAAAGGCGAGGGCAGACCGGTGAACAGCAAACTGCTGTCATGCATGATCGGACTGGTCTTGCCGTGCATCAGACGCGGTGCACGCACCACGCTGCCACTAAAGGCCGCCGCAATGGATTGATGGCCGAGGCAAACGCCAAGAATGGGGATGCGGCCGGAGAATCGCTTGATGACGGCCACGGAAATACCCGCTTCGTGTGGCGTACACGGGCCCGGAGAGATCACGATATGGGACGGTGCCATGGCATCAATGTCTGCCAGTGAAATCTTGTCATTGCGGTACACTTCCGGTGTTTCGCCCAGTTCGCCAAGATATTGCACCAGATTGAAGGTAAAGGAGTCGTAATTATCGATGACCAGCATCATGAGGTGTTTTCTCCAGAGCTACCCGGCTGCGTTTCGGCCAGCGCAACCGCACGGAACATGGCCGTAGCCTTGTTCACACACTCCATATGTTCATTGGCAGGAATGGAGTCGGCGACAATACCCGCGCCCGCCTGGATATGTACCTGACCACCATGAATAACCGCTGTGCGTATGGCAATAGCAGTGTCCATCTGTTCTCCACCGAAACCGATATAACCAATACATCCGGCATAAGGCCCGCGCGCTACCGGTTCGAGTTCGTGGATGATTTCCATGGCGCGTACCTTGGGGGCGCCGGATACCGTACCGGCCGGGAAAGTAGCGGCCAGTAGATCAATGGCATCCACATCTTCACGCAGCTCTCCCTCGACCTGCGAAACAATGTGCATGACATGCGAATAATGCTCAATGGCCATGGATTCGGTCAATTTTACTGAACCGTATTCACATACCCGGCCCAGATCGTTGCGCCCTAAATCCACTAGCATCACGTGTTCGGCACACTCTTTGGCATCGGCCAACAGTTCTTTTTCCAGCGCTTTGTCTGCTTCGAGAGTCGCTCCCCTTGGGCGTGTTCCGGCAATAGGGCGGACGACGGCTTTACGGCCTTCGCGGCGGACAAGGATTTCCGGTGATGAGCCGACCAGAATCGTATCGCCGATGTGCAGGTAAAACAGATAGGGCGACGGATTGATATAGCGCACTGCGCGGTAAATGTCGAACGGGCCGCAATCCAGTTTTTTGGAAAACCGTTGCGACAGCACCACCTGAAAAATGTCACCCGCATGGATGTATTCTTTCGCTTTCGCAACGGACGCTTCGAAATCAGTTTGCACGGTCTGTGCTTCAGGCGCCGTATTGTCTGCCGTGACATCCAGGTTCATAGCTGCGGCTTCCTCACCTTCGTAAAGGCTTTGTTCCATGCGGTCAAGCACGCTTGTTGCTTCCTCAGCCTCATTTTCCGGCAGGCGCACGCAGCAGATTAGGGTACCGCGCAGACTGTCGAACACCATGAACCGGTCCACCAGCAGAAAGGCGGATTCCGGCGCGCCAACGGGATCGGGCAGATCATTGGGGATGTCTTCAAAGTGTGAAACCAGTTGATAGCCGAAATAGCCGACAGCTCCGCCGGTAAATGGCAGGTCATCGGCGGTCAGTGGCGGCTCGGCAATAACTTCCTGCCGCAGCCATTCGAGGATGTTGCCGGCAAAATCCTCCTCTCTGCCATCGCGATGAGTCAAACGGGTGCGCTCTCCGTGCGCCATGGCGCGGCAGGCAGGACTGATGGCGAGAATGCTAAAGCGGCCCCAGCTTTCCCCGCCTTCCGCTGACTCGAGTAGAAAACAGTCACCGCGATGCACCAGACGTGAAAACACGCCCGGTGGTGTCATGCAGTCGGCAGACAGGGTGCGGCGAAAGAGATGATAATGGCTCATATTGACCGCTTTATTGACAAGGGCATCGGCCTATGGCTCAATGCGCGGCCTTGATATTCGAGGTGATTCTTCATTGGATTGACTTCGACGTGTATCGGGGCCATAGCTCAGCTGGGAGAGCGCTACAATGGCATTGTAGAGGTCGGCGGTTCGATCCCGCCTGGCTCCACCAGACACAACAAAACCGGGCGGCGTATCATGGTATGCATGTCCGGTTTTTTTATGTTGGTTGGACATATCAGAACCGTGCCAGAACATCCTGATGGATTTCAACGTTATGACGTGCTTGCACGGATGCCATCCAGCGGGCAAAACGCACCGCGCCCCTGGTCCTGACCAGTTCCGAACGGATACCATCCACCTGTTTGGCGAATTCCGCATCGTTCGCCGCAATCACATGTTTGACCTGCACGACGGCAAAGCCCTGTGGCACTTCAAGAACATGGTCTACCGTCTGGCTTGGCGCCAGGGAAAAGGCTGCACGTAATACGGCTGGGGTGAGCCATGCCGCATCCGTATCGCCCGCACCATTGCTGCGCACCGGTTTGGACAGGTAAAGCGCCTGGCCATGCTTTTGCCCCAGTCGGTCAAGGGGTGTGTGTGCGGCATCCTTCAGCAGTGATTCCGCTTGCTGACGTGCGGCATTATTCGCCGCCTGCTGACGCGCGGCGGCATAGACTGCCTTCGTAACCTTGGCGAAGGGTAAAATGGTGGGATCATGACGTTTTAGCACTTCCACGGCGGCAAAGCGGCCATCTCCCAGTTCCGTAACATCCACGGACGCACCGGGCTGGGTAACGAAAATTTGTGAACGGAAGCCGGCATCTTTGGCAAAGAGTGGATCAGCCAGTGATTCATCCATGCTGACAGGCCCGATTTCACGAACCTTCATATTCAGGCTTGCTGCCGCAGCTGCGAGATTGTCTTCACGTCCCAGGGCGTCATCCAGATCATGGGACAGTTTATAGGCTTCTTCATCCGCTTTGGCACGGATCAGTTGTTGACGCAGTTGATCTTTGACTTCAGCCAGCGGCCTTGTTCTAGCCGGTTTGATATCCGTCAAACGGATGATGTGGAAGCCGAACTGTGTTTCCACGATATCGCTTGTTTCACCTTTTTTCATGGAAAATACGGCTTTATCAAAAGCCGGCACCATGGCGCCTTGCGCGAAGTAACCCAGATCGCCCCCTTTTTTGGTAGTGGTATCATCTGACATCTTTTTTGCAACTGCTGAAAATGCCTTGCCGGATCGAATTTGTTTCAGAGCTTTCTCAATTTTGGCACGTGCCAGTTTGCGCGCGTTTGCATCCGCATTCTTGTTGACACGGACGAGGATATGGCTTGCGCGCCGGGTTTCCGGCTGGGTAAACTGAGTTTCACGCTCCTCATAGGCGGCCTGGATATCGGCATCGTCAATCTCCATGCCTTTGGCGATAACGGCAGGATCAATCACCACTGCGGCCAGTTTAAGGCGCAGGGGAGAGCGATAGCTGTTTTTGTGGCTGTCATAGTACGCGCGGGCATCTTCATCACTGATTTTGATGTTGGATTCAATATCCGCCGGTCGCACGATCAATGCAGCCAGTTCACGCTTCTCATACTCATTTTCAAAATATTCACGCACTTCCGTATCGGTGACCGTGGCACTTTGCATGATGGCTTTCTGTAAGGCATCCACCATCATGTCCAGCCGCAGATTCGTTTCGTAATCTGCGGGCGTACGGAACCCCATATTCCGGGTAAGAATTTCATAACGCCGGGGATCGAAATTGCCGGTTGACTGGAATACGGGATTGGTGCGAACACGGGCAAGCAGCACACTTTTTGGAGCCACCAGACCCATACTATCAGCTTCATCAAGCATCAGGTGGCGATTGATCAGGATTTGCAGCGTTGTCTGCTTCAGCCCCATACTCTCCACGGCTTTTTTGGAAAAGCTTTTACCAAGCGCAGCACGGTAGGTGTTCAACTGGCGCTCATAGGCAAGATAAAATGCGGAATCAGAAATGGGATTACCATCGACTTCAGCGATGGTCTGGACGCGCGATCCCAGGAAGTAATCGCCGACGCCCCACAGAACAAAGGACAGTGCAACGCCACCCAGAATAAGCTTTGCCATCCATGATTGGGCATGATTACGCATTTTTTCCAGCATGAAAATCCTCGTTGAAAGCTAACCTGTATTCTTCACAAATACTGCCGCGCCCTTACTTGTTCCCTTGCCTACAATGAATCTTTGCTCAGGTGTCCGTAAGCACTGCTACGCGCATCCATCGCAAGCATCCGTTGCGAAACAAAGGCCCGGCGCAACCATTACGGCGATTTATGAATAATGCAGGTTAATAAATTCCCCTATTTAACGGGTTGCGGGACGCTACCCAAGGGCGTGCAGGCACGCAAGATAAGTTGATTTTGTGATGTGGATAACTTGCGTTTCTATTCCGCGAGCCTATAACGTAGCTATGGAAGTCACACAAAAGCGTTTTGATGCATTGCATGACCGCGCCGACCGGGTTGGCGATATTACCTTACGTCTTGCGCTGGGTCTGTATCATTTCTATCTTTTTGTTGCATCTATTCTGGCGCTGGGGTTACGGTTTAAATGGGCCTCGCGTCCGGCTGTCGTGTATGTATTGATACGGCAACTTTATTTCACGGGTGTGCAAAGCCTTCCATGGGTGTTGCTGATATCATTGTTTGCCGGTGTAGCAGCTGTCTACAATGTGGTTCCCTTTGCCAAGCAACTGGAGGATATTTCGCTGATCGGTTCTATGGTGAATACCCTGCTGGTCCAGGAAATGGCGCCGCTGTTAATTGCTGTCTTTCTGCTCACCCGTTCCGGTGTCGCCGTAGTCACTGAGATCGGCAATATGCATGTGCGGGGTGAGGACATGCTGCTGAGAAGTATGGGTATTGATCTGCATGAATACCTTCATTTCCCCCGTATGTTTGCCTTTGCCTTGTGCGGGTTGATTCTGACTATTCTGTTTGTCGGTGTTTCTATCTGGCTTGGGGGGCTGATTGTTGCCTTGAACAACGAGATGAACTTTACCCAGTTCCTGATTGAGATACGCAAGGGAACGACGCTGGATGAAGTCCTGATGATGGTGGGAAAGGGTGCCGGTTATCCGTTGTTGTGCTGTGGTATGTTGTTGTTTCAGGGGTGCAAGGTGGGGCGCAATCCCAACCATATTCCCATCCGTGCAACCTATGGTGTGCTCGGAGCCCTGATGATTATCGTGGTACTGGACGTTCTCATTGCTGTGGTGCGTAGTCTGCTATGATTCGGATGTGTTGGCGGGACTTGCAACTGCTGGAAAACACGTTGCCGACGGGTTGTGTTTCCAGGGGTGAACACAAGCGGGTGGTTATGCCACGCCGATGCCAGTATGCATGGTTGCACTATCTTTTTCCGGAACGGATGTTACATGGCGAGGAGGGGTGGCAGCTATGGCTGGAAACCGACACGGCCAGTTTTCAGGCGGGCAGCAACATATTTTTGGCGCGTGTAGTAAGCCTGTTGCATCACCGGGGTGTCATGGCAAACCTGAGCCTCCGGGAGAACCTGTTATTGCCATTTTTGTATCGCGGGGATGAAAATGCGCTGATTCAGGCAGAGCAGGATTTGACGGAAGTAGTGGCATTTCTGGGATTTGGGGATAATCTGGATGAACAGGCAGGCGAACGTTCCGCTTATACGCACGGTATTATCAGCCTGGGACGCTGCATGCTGCAAAAGCCCGATATTATTGTGGCTCAGGATGTGCATTGCGGTATGCCGCCGCATCGCCTCCATCGATTCCGGGGTCTTTTTCTGGAGGCAATGGAGTCATTACAGGCGGGGCTGCTGTACCTTTCCACTTCCGAGCATGACGGTTCGGGCATTATGTTTGAAGCTTCGCTAGAGTTAAGCACAGGGATGGATGAGGTAGCTGCATGAAACGAGGGGATTATGTGACCGGTATGCGCCGTCAGGTCGGCTGGTTCGTCATCATCGGTATCGGTGCGGTATTGTTGCTGCTGCTGGTTATTACCGTGCGCACCGACGTCTTTGCCAAAAAATTTGATTTGTATGTTTCCCCACTTTCCGCCTCTGCGTTTTTTGTCGGGCAGGAAGTCAAGTTTCAGGGGTTCACCATTGGCCGGGTGCGCGATATCGAATTGCAGCCACATGGCCGGGTGCGGGTCAATCTACACCTTCTGGAGCGTTACCATGGCATGTTGCACGAAGGCGCAACAGCGCGGTTAATTAAGGAGGGCTTCATAGGGCAGCAAACCGTCGAAATTACAGCAGGCAACCCGCAGACGCCTGTGCTCCAGAATCAATCTTTCATCCCCTATCAAACCGAGGCGTCTGTCGAGCAATTATTGCTTGATCTTAAACCGACCGTGGCCAATGCAGACACCTTGCTGAATGATCTGGTTAAGCTGGCAAAATGGTTGAATGATCCTAATGGTGATGTGCGTCAGGCTACAGCCAGCCTTCGCCAGGCCAGCGAAGGGGTGGAGAAGGGTGCGATCAAGCGCACCTTTACAGTGATGTCAAATGCTGCGGAAGAAATTCAGAAACTGGCGCATCAATTAACGGAAAACAAAGCGGCTGAACATTTGGCAGCCTCCCTGAAGCAAACAGCGTTAATTCTAAAGGATATTGAGCCGCTGACGCATAAGTTGGGAAAACAGGGGCCGGAAACGTTATCGCGGGTGAATACCTTGCTTGGTCGTCTGGATAAGCTGACGTCCTCATTGACTAATGTTTCTGCCGATCTGGAGGCGCTTACGCCTGAATTACCCGGTCTGGCGCAGGAATCGAAAAATACGATTGTGGAAATACAGCAATTGATTAAAGGGTTGCGCGGTTCATGGATGTTTGGCAGCAAGCAGGCGCCTGCCAACAAGGATGAAGGGGTGGCACCGCCCGGACTGGATCTGCGGCCATGAGAGGTTATCAATCATGAAACAGGTGTATGCATGCCTTGTGGTGGCAGCACTGCTGGTCGCATGTGGTGGCGGTTCCCGCAATGGGGCTGGTGAAGCGGTGCAAAACCCTTATGTGAAAAGGGCAAAGACATTGACCGAAGCCGGGATATCCGCCATGCAGCGCGAACGCTGGGATTATGCCAAGAATGTGTTTAAACGGGCACTGAAAGCGGCTCAGCTTACCGATGATCCGCGTCTTGTGGCAAGGGAATGGTACAACCTTGGAACAGCTCATGCGGCTGCAGAGCAACACCAGGAAGCATTACATGATTTTCGTGAGGCCCAGGCTGTAGCTGAACGAGCTAATGATCCGGTAATCACCATTCGCGCCCGGCTTGCACGGGCTCTATTGCCCGGACAGGCCAAGAGTTGGCAACCGGGTGTGCTTACGGCGAAGTATCCGGCGGATGTGCATTTGGCGGCCGCCCGCCTGGCACAAAAGCAGACGCGGCGGGATGTGGCGAAGCAGGAATATTATCTTGTGCTGAAAAAGAGCGGGCACTCGCGCCTGGGCCTGCTTTACCGGGCGCAGGCACATTTGGGCATGGCGATGCTGGCTCTGGAAGAACAGGACATGGCGAGTGCGAAACAGGAAGTGGAAGAATCGCTTGGTCTGCTCAGGCAAGTGGGGTCTCCGCGTTTGATTGCACATGCGCTTTTGTTTTACGGCAAGCTGGATGTGGCTACGAATGACCGCCGTCAATTATTACAGCGGGCGCTCGTAATTTACCAGACGCTGGAGGATATCAGAGGACAGCGTGACTGTCTGACGACACTGGCAGAGATTGAGGATCATGCTGGAAATGTGGAAGCGGCCAAGGCTTATCAACGGCGTCTCAAAAGCTTGCAAGGTAGTATGGGTTAACGTGGAATAGCCCCATGCCTGACTCCCTTGCGTCTGATCCAAACAGCAGTCAACTAAGCTGCACATTGAATAGCGCCTGTGATTGTGTGCATGTGCTGAGTTCCATGGTCGAGGTCATGAGTCGAAGGGCGGGTCTGGGCGACAAGGAAACCAATCGTGTTGTGCTTGCAGTGGATGAATTGTTTGCGAATATTGGTCAGCATGGTTATCACGGTAAAGAAGGGCCTGTCGAAATGAAAGCCGAATATGATGGGGGTTCATTACGGTTTGAATTTCGTGATTACGCTCTGCCGTTGATGGATGCGGATACGCTGCGTGGGCAGGCGGCGGATGCCAGCCAGATACGCCCCGGCGGGTTGGGCCTTCATTTGATATATGCCATCATGGATGAAGTGCGGCATCAAGCGCTGGATGATGGCAACCGCTGGTCATTGACCAAGCATTTGAAAGGTTGATGGCTTCGCCTGAAGTTATCAACGTGTCCGCTTGTCTGTGTGTCCGCACAGGCAGATGGACGACTTTATCAAGGAGAGGTCAGGAATGAAACTCGAAATCGTGGAACATAAATCAGATGCCGCTAACGTGGTCATCACCTTGAGTGGCGTGGTGAATATCCATACAGCGACACAATTGCGCCAACACCTGAAACCTTTTCTGGATGATCAGCACAAAGAGGTTCGGGTGGATTTGGGTGGTGTTAACTTTATTGATTCGGCAGGCATTGCCACCCTGGTTGAGGGGTTGCAGTGGAGCCGTGATGACGGACGACGGTTTGTTCTTTCCAGTCTGTCGGAGAATGTGCGGGATGTCTTTGAGTTGGCCAAACTGGATACGGTATTTGAAATCGACAACGGCGATTCATGAATAGTTCAGGTTATGAATAGTCCGGGCTTGATCTATCCTGACTTGCGTACATTTATTGTCGATCTGGAAAAACGCGGGCTGCTTAAGCGCATTCAAACGGAGGTTAATCCTGCCCTTGAAGTGACAATAATAGCCGACAAGGTGTTGCGCGCCGGTGGCCCGGCACTTCTATTTGAACATGTGGCGGGCAGTGATATGCCACTCTTGGCCAACCTGTTTGGTACGGCGGAACGTATTGCGCTGGGTATGGGGCGTGAATCCGTCGATGAATTGCGGCAGGTCGGGGAATTGCTGGCTTATTTGAAGGAACCGGAACCGCCCAAGGGATTGAAGGATGTATGGGACAAACTTCCGGTACTGAAAAAAGTGCTGCATATGGGCCCCAAGGTGGTCAGGAAAGCACCGTGGCAGGCAATAACGATGACCGGAGAAGACGTGGATTTAAGCCGCTTGCCTGTTCAGACCTGCTGGCCGGAAGATGCAGGGCCGCTGATTACCTGGGGTTTAGTGGTAACCAGAGGCCCGAACAAGGAACGGCAGAATCTGGGCATTTATCGTCAGCAGGTGATGGGTAAAAATAAGGTAATTATGCGTTGGCTCAAGCATCGTGGCGGGGCGCAGGATCATCAGGAAGCGAAACAGTCCGGTGCCAATGCGTTTCCTTGCGCCGTCGTGATCGGGGCCGATCCGGCCACCATTCTGGCGGCGGTGGCACCCATCCCCGACACTCTGTCCGAATATCAGTTTGCGGGGTTGTTGCGCGGAGAAAGGACTGTACTCGCTGATTGCCAGAGTGTGCCGCTTCAGGTGCCCGCATCCGCCGAGATTGTGCTGGAAGGGCATGTATCGCTGGATGAATATGCCGATGAGGGGCCGTTTGGCGACCACACCGGTTATTACAACGAGGTAGAACGGTTTCCGGTCTTTACAGTGGAACGTATGAGTATGCGTAAGGATGCGATCTATCATTCCACCTATACCGGCAAACCACCGGATGAACCTGCTGTGCTGGGGTTGGCGTTCAATGAGGTGTTTGTACCGATTTTACGCAAACAATTTCCCGAAATTGTCGATTTCTACCTGCCAATGGAGGGGTGTTCCTATCGCGTGGCCGTGGTGTCCATGAAAAAAGCCTATGCCGGCCATGCAAAGCGGGTGATGTTCGGTATCTGGTCGTATCTAAGGCAGTTCATGTACACCAAGTTCATCATTGTGGTGGATGATGATATTGATTGCCGCTCATGGTCCGAGGTCATATGGGCCGTGTCCACACGCTGCGATCCGGTGCGGGATTTTACCATGGTGGAGAACACGCCCATTGATTACCTCGATTTTGCCTCGCCAGTTGCGGGCCTGGGTTCCAAGGTCGGGATTGATGCCACCCATAAGTGGGATGGAGAAAGCAATCGGGAATGGGGGAGGCCAATTGTAATACTTGGAGATGTGGGGCAGCATGTTGCTGCTGCCTTGGAAGAAATTGGTCTATAACAGACAGCCTGTGCTATCTTTACGATAGTAGTTTGGAACCATATGAAGAGGGGAAATGAATGCGGCTTGCCAAGATTCTTATAGGCGTATTTCTGTTTGTGCTTATCGGTGCTGGCGCAACCTTTTTCTTTATCGCCTCACCGGAATATGCAGGAGGCAAAAAGGCGCTGGAGCACGGCAAAGAAGCTTACGACAAACAGGAGTTTGAAGATGCCGCGAAGTGGTTCCGCGAGTCTGCCAAGGAAGGGGAAGCCAAGGCGCAACTTTTGCTGGCCCGCATGTACGTGCAGGGGCAGGGGGTGGAGCGGAACGCCAAACAAGCGGCGCGCTGGTATCGCATGGCGGCCAAACAGGGAATTGCCGAAGCTCAGTACCAGCTTGGCTTCTTCTACGAAAACGGCAGGGGATTAAACCGGGACGAGGTGGAGGCGGCACGCTGGTATCGTATGGCGGCGGATAAGGGGCTTGATAGCGCACAATTCCGCATGGCGGTATTTTTTGAGGAAGGACGGGGTGTGCGCCGCAGCGAACTGGAAGCGCTGCGCTGGTCGGTCAAGGCCGTGCGCCATGGAAATGGAGATGCACGGAGCTTTCTGTCCAATTTGACGCAACGTCTGCGCAGCCGTGCCGAGAATGATGATGACGCGGAAGCCGAGTTTATCCTCGGCACCATGAATCGCCGCGGTCTCGGGGCACCACGTAATGACGCCAAAGCGGCGGAATGGTTTGTGAAAGCCGCCAGGCAGGGGCACCGGGAAGCCCAGGCTCAGCTTGCCTATCAATACGTCAACGGTATCCATGTCCAAAAAGACTATGCCAAGGCCGCACATTGGTACTTGCAGGCGGCGATTCAGGGTGATGTCGGATCCCAAACGGCGATCGGGGCTTTGTATGTGCTGGGACAGGGGATCGGCAGGGATGTTAGTCAAGCTCTGTACTGGACAAAAAAAGGAATGGAGGCCGGTAACGTCCGGGCGAAATTTAATTTGGGGCTAATGTATGCGCAGGGTATCGGTGTGCCAAAGGATGAGCATCGTGCATTTGAATGGTACCGGAAGTGCGCTGAGTCCGGTTTGGCTGAAGCGGAGAATAATCTCGGCATTCTTTATGCGGAGGGGCGCGGTGTCGGGCGTAACATGAAGCGGGCATTGCACTGGTTCCATGAGGCTGCGGCGGCGGAAGATGCCAAGGCCGAGTTCAATCTCGGTATGATGTACACGAGGGGTGTAAGCGTTGAAATGGATGGTGAAGCGGCGCGTAAATGGATGTATCGGGCTGAACAGCACGGCAATGCCAAGTCGCGGATGTTTCTTGGTATGATGTACGATATCGGTCAGGGGGTGGGCGAGAATCCCCGCCAGGCGGCGGCATGGTATGAAAAAGCCACACAGCACGGCAATGTCGATGCCATGTATAATCTGGCCATGCTTTATAATGGGGAGCATGGGTTAAAGCGTGACCCTGCCAAGGCAGCCACCCTGTTCCGGCGGGCGGCAGATGCGGGAGATGCACTCGCCATGACACATCTTGGCGCCATGTATCAGGAAGGCAAGGGTGTTGCCTTCGACATGAGCAAGGCGGCAGTCTGGTATCAGAAGGCTGCACAAATGGGCTATAAAGTCGCCCAGTTCAATCTTGGCAACATCTACCGCCGTGGCGAGGGGTTGAAACAGGATGATCGGCAAGCGGTAAGATGGTACCGCAAGGCAGCCGAACAAGGCTATGCCCCGGCTAAAAATGCATTGGGCTATATGTATGCCACCGGACGAGGAACTGCCGAGGACAGAAAAAAGGCGGCGCACTGGTTTTCCGAGGCCAGCAAGCTCGGGTTGGAGATGGCCGGTGATAACCTGAAAAAATTGAAACGGGATAAAGGCGGTTTTGGCCTGCTGAGTCTGGCCGTTGAACACGGCACCCGCACTCTTTTGCTAACCCGCAACGGTTCAGATGCCGGTCTGTTTGACCTGTACACCAAACCTCTAATATAAAAAGATAACCAGGATCGTCCGATTCATTTTATGGGCAC
>CAZEMN010000023.1:0-17613 GCA_964513335.1 uncultured Zetaproteobacteria bacterium
CCTGATAGGTGGGCAGCACATAAAGCTGCCGGGGATTGCCGATGGTTTCCGTTTTTCCTGCTTCAACAAGTTCATCAAGTTTTTTGCCAGACGTAATATGCGTCGCTCCGCTGCTGAAATCTGCCCGCTGATTAATCCTCTCATTCAGGCTCGGTTTATCATATTTGTGCGTACCCGTAAGAATGGAATCAACCGTTTTGGGTTTCTCAATCCCCGCCCCATACTGCTGCATTCTCGCCAAACGCGCGGCTTCATCCGTTTTCCCGCTCAGGTTCTTGAGCGATCTCAGTTCCCGGGAAAGCCGCGCCACGCCCTTGAACGCCTTCAGCCCCGGAGCTACATCCAGAACGCTGGTCGGGAACAACACATTCGTTCCGGCATATACTGTGGCCAGCAGATTGATCTTCGCCGCATCTCCACCGACATCCTTTCCGTAATCGTTCAGAGCGGTCTCAACCACCTGCTTGAACTGATGCAACCGCTTGATTTCAAGCGCATCAAGCACATTACCCAAGCCCGGCGTTGCGCCACCTTCAGGTACAATCATGACGCCCACATGCCTGCCTGCCCCACCGGAGAATTCAATACCCACGCCCGGAGACGTAGCGCCTCCGAACGTAAACTTCATCAATGCATACAAATCGGCATCGGAAACATTACTTATCCCACCATGAAGCTTGGCAAGACGAGCGATGTCATCCGTCACGGCCAGCAAGGACTGGAATTTCGGATTCTGGAGGGCGAGAGAAGCCTGCTGGTCGCTTAACCCGTCAGCGCGAAGGCGCTGGTAAGCCGCGCGTTGTAAATCAATCTGTCCCCGATACTTCTCCGGCGCTCTGGCGCGCACCTTTTTCAGGAACGCCCCAAAGTCCTTCACATCCCGCTTCGCCTGCTTCATATCCACAATCGGAATCACCACGCGCACGTGCGTCTGCTTGTCCTTCACAATCTGTTGCGCTTTGGCGATGTCCCGATTGAGATTGGAGATGTTGCTGTTGGTGATGATAATGCCCTTGCCGATGGTGGCGCGGGAGACGCCTTCCTTCCTGCCCCGCTCAAAGTTCACATCGCCCACGCCTTTGACAGACTCCTGCGGAGCTGTCTGCACCTTGCCCGTGTTGGGATCAATGCCGAGACCCGTATTGAACAAAACGCCAACGCCGGATGAGTTGTTCCGGCCTGCCATGAGGTTTGAGGTGGTTATGTTTGTTAGGAAATCAAAGGGAACATTCGCATATGCCGATTGGCATAAAAGGAGAAAAAGAAGGAATAACCCGAGACGTTTCATGGCATTTTCATTCAATGTGATATTGAGATAATTGAGTTTTGTGCCACCCTAATTCTCAGCCAAAAAGGAAAACCCTAAATATTTAGCACCTTCTTGCACCCTAGAAATAATCTCTTGTTTTTTTTCCTCTGAAATAATTTCAGTATCAAAAGGAGGCTCCCACTTATTTGCCTGATCCCAATAAATTTCATATGGAGGGTCTAACCTGTCTTCAACAGGAATACGCAAAACATGCTCGAATTCTACATATTCAATGTGATAGCGGTCTCCCCCTTGTATAATAAAACCTGATGAATGCCTTGCTTTTTGCGGAGATATTAGAGAAAAAGCCATCAATTACCTCCTGTGATTACATTTGTTACTTTAGGATTTGACAGCAGTGCTGGATATTCCACATCATTAAAAACACCATTCTGTCTTGCTTCTTTTACAAATCCTACAGTATTCCCGGATGCCTGTTCAGCATAGCGCTTAGAAAGTTTTCGCCAAACCTTAGTTGCTTGGGCTTCAGATAAGGGTGAGTTTGGCCCAAAAAGCTTTTGTTTATCCAGCCAATTTCCACCAGGTGTCATTTCCAAGGTCTTCTTCCCATTTGCCGTAGCAAATACCTCGGCTTTCTCTCTATTTCCCTTGCCAGAATAAAAGACAGCTCTATTCTTGCCTGTTGATACATCAATCTCATCAGCCTTCTTCATATAAAATTCAAAAGCTTCATCTGAACTTTTAAAAACAGGAACCTGAGCTACATGAATATCCCCATGTGGCTGATTCCTCGCCGCATTGGCCATATCGGTAGTTTTGCCACTTGGCAATTTGAGAGGTCCGGTTGATACCTTTGGAATATGTAATTTTGCCAGTTTCCCTATCTTACCACCCGAAATGACATCAAGCATGCCTGTTGGTGCCATTGCAAGTACAATAGCTGAACCAGCAGCAAGCATGTCTACCGAGAGAGTGTCTCCTCTCCTGGCGGCTTCCGCTCCTTTCTCATCAAGCTTTGCCAGAATATTGTTCTGGATGTTAACCAGCACCTTAATCTCTGTTTTCCTGGCAACCCACCGGACACCGTCCAGAAGCTTCATGCCCAACCCATAAGCCATTGCCCGAACATCCGGATCAGCATCCTGATTCTGAGCCAATATCAGATATTGGCCTGCCCTTGCCATCCTATCTTGCTGTTGATCACTGCGAATATCCAGACTGCCTTCCGCTGCCGCCAACCGTATTCTGGGGCCGGTGTACTCCGCCATATCCTGAGCCATGTTCACGACAATCCGCTGCGCCTCGGAGTCCGGCATCATCTGTTTCTCCGTCAGGTCTTTATAGACGGATAACAACGCCCCGGAACGCTCATCATTGAATTGGCTCAGTGCATCCTCAAAGCTCTTTTGCTTCCGGGGATCAACCTTGCCATCTTTAATGGCCTGCTTCACATAAGCGGCAATCTCTTCCGGTGTTTTTTCCTTGATGGCACCTCGTAATGCATCCTTCAACTGCTCCCTGCGGAAGCTTTCTTCAATATGTTTAACCGCACGTTTGATCTCTGCCACATCCCGCTTCGCCTGCTTCATGTCCACAATCGGAATCACCACGCGCACATGCGTCTGCTTGTCCTTCACGATCTGTTGCGCTTTGGCAATATCCCGGTTGAGATTGGAGATGTTGCTGTTGGTGATGATAATGCCCTTGCCGATGGTGGCGCGGGAGACGCCTTCCTTCCTGCCCCGCTCAAAGTTCACATCGCCCACGCCTTTGACAGACTCCTGCGGAGCTGTCTGCACCTTGCCAGTTTTGGGATCAATGCCGAGGCCCGTATTGAACAAAACGCCAACGCCGGATGAGTTGTCCCGGTTTTGCAGGTTCTCGTAGGTGACTTCCGTGGAATGGAGCGCAACATCGCCTTCGGACGAATCAATCACCGCACCCTTGAGATGCGTGGCTTTGCCTGCCTTGATGTCCACCAATTGTTTGCCCCGGATGGACGACTGATTATCCACCCATGCGCGGTTCGTGCTGCTTCTGTTGTAAGCAACATTGCCCGAGGTGGAGATCGCGCCGCCTTCGGACTTGCCTTGATACGTGTCCTGAATACTGGCCAGCGTGAGTTTGTTCCCCACATCCATCCTGACCGTATCGCCTTCCAGGTTGCCGCCGGTAATGGTGGTGTCCTCACCGCTCTTTGTTGCCAGCTCTCCACCCGCACGAATGGATGCGTTCGTATAGCTTGCGCCGTTGCCTTTGCTCCTGTTGGCGTCCACGCCCACATCCAGCAGTTCGCCGCTGACCGTGATCCCCACCGTGACCCCTGCGCCGGAGGATTTGTTGCTGTTTGTATCCTTCGCCGCCGCCACGTTCAGGTTGCGGCCTGCTTCGATGGATACGTCCTTGCCCGCATCCGCCTGCGTGCCGCCCACCAGATTCACATCCCGGCCAGCCTTCATCTCCATGTTCCTGCCCGCCGAAAGCCGGCTTAACTTCGATTCGCTATAGCGCTGCTCATTCCTGCTCGCGCCCACGCGCACTGAAAGGGTCGGATCGAACTTCCCGTTATGCATCAAGCCCACGCGCTCGCCCTCGGCTCCAGCCACGCCTTTTAAGCCTAAGCCGCCACTATTGTACGCCTTGGCAAAAGTCCCCATCGCCCGGAATCCTTCCACGCCCGTTAGCACGCCGCCCGCCACCCGGTCCGCTCCGTCTCTGGCGCGGGCAAGATTGTCCAGCGAAGCCAGCAGGGGATCTTCACGCATCAGCGACCTTGCCATATCGCCGACATTGCCCCCGTTCATCGCCGCCTCAATGGCCGATGAACCGAAGAAGCTGACCGCCGCCGAATATCCGTGCGTCTTCACATACTTCTCAATCCGTTCCCGGTCGAAGCTGATGTCCCGCCCGGCTTCAATGGACAGATCGTTGCGCGCCGTGACCAGTGCCCCTCTGGCCTTGACGTCATTGCCCGCCTTGACGGACACATCGCCGCCAACGATCTCCGAGACTTCCGTCTTCGTATCGTTCGACTTCGTGGCGGCGTACGCATAACCAATCCCGGAAATGCCCGCCCCGGATTCCTTGTTCTCCACACTCACCGTCCTGGCATCCAGCACCACATCACGGCCTGCTTCAAGATTCACCTTGCCCGCTGCCGCAATGGTGGAACCTGTGTTCCTGATATCCCCTTCGGTGGAAGCCACCCGCACATCGCTCCGGCCGGAGATGATGCTGGAGCGTTGGGTGATGATCCTGTGCGTCTGCTTGCGCTTGAATCCCACCCCGTGGAACTTCATGCTGTTTTCGGACATGATCGAATCGGTGAGCACATCCTGCTCCACCAGCGTTTTGGCTTTGATGGTCACATCATCGTTGGCGGCAAGCGTCGAGCCGATATTGCGCAGTTCGTTACCGGCTTCGGCATTGACCTTGCCTCCGGCCAGGACCTGGCCCGCATGGAACTCGCTTCCCTTGTCCCAGTCCCGCAAACCCGCCATCCTGCCCAGCTTGCCGACATCGAAATGCGCCACCTGCTCGGCCACCGTAGCCCGATTGGTGATATTCTCTCCCGCCTTCAGATCAATATTGCCAGATGCCACCACCGCGCCGCCCTGATTGTTAGCAGTTACATGTTCATAAATTTGATTTGCCCATGCCGATTGGCATGAAAAAAGAAAAAAAAGAAATAATGTGATGTGCTTCATGGTGTTTTTATTCACCAGCCGCTGGTTGAATTGAGTATTATATCACCATATTTTCTAGAGCCTAAAATAAAAATAGTATTGAACCGCCTATGGCTATGACTATCCCCCAGTACTGCATGGGAACCCAAAACATTGTATGCGCTTCCTTTAGTTCGATTTGCTGATTAGTTTCCGGATCAATAAGTATCTTTCCAGGCTTATTATTCAACCTGTCTCCGACGACATAAACTAAAACACCAGACAACAGAAAAGCCATTACCTTGGGCCATAAATTCTCCAAATAAAAACCTTCGCCTTGAACTGAATCCAGTAATGCCTGAAACGCAACAAGAATAGCAAATGGAATAACTACCGCTAAAAACCCGAAACCTTGCCAAATTATCATTTATAACCTCCTCCCTTGAAAAATAGTTCTTAAATGTCTTCGTGTTTATTGCCTTCATCAACTCCTTTGAGAACAAGAAGCTCAACGCTTGGCCAAATAAAAATTACTGGTACAAATAGAATTGCAAAACCTGACTTTTTGCTCGACGTTGAACTTACTTGTAACCACCATATTTTTCTTTGTAAAATTTATCGAAAGCAGGAAAATCTGAGGTATCACCTTTTAATATCTTATCCCCATATTTCTTGAGCCTAAGCGCCAACTCCTTAATTATTGATTCCATCGAATCATTGATCATTCTTGAACTTTCATCTGCCCTTCTTCCCATTTCTGCAAAGGAAATATCAGGCGTTATAGCAGGCATTACAGGCATTACCTGCCCGTTAGTCATACATTCGAGAATAATATCAAAATAAATAAATTTGACTGGTGCATACAGTGATCTGTCCCGAATTCCAATTCCAATGCCTGCATCTCCGATACCCCATCCAATATCAACATCAATATCCTTACTTTGATAACGAATGGATACTGCATGGTCACGGTAATAATCCTTGTTCGTTTCTCTCAATTGTTTTCGCTTGAATCCATACTCCACCTCCAAAAAGCCGAAATACTGGTTAACCCAAGCTTCAAACACGCTTATTTTTTTACAGTCCCGCGAAACACAATTCATAATTATTGTTTCCCGTTAAAAGGCGACTTAACACCCCATTTATCAAGCGACCTCCTCTCTATGCCATAAAATGGGCTGGGACCACGCTCTCTCATGGTTTTTTGCCTTCCAATCTCGACAACTGCTGCTTTTTTATTTTTAACCCAGTAGCGGAGCCAACTCCTATTGGCTTCTTTAGTCCTTTTATTCACACCAGTAAAGTCCCGAGGTTTATAAACACGAACCTTGCCCCCTGATTTCTCAATAATACGTGCTATTGCGTTTACCCGCTTCATGTTTTCTCCGATAACAACAATTGGCTTGCCATTATCTACAGATTGCAATATGTCATTTTTTAATTTTCCTGTGTAGCCTAGTCGTCCTAGCCTGTTAGATAATATTCCCCTTTCGGTTGCAGCAACCCCTCTCCGTTCCGCAAGTCTCCCCGCTGCCTTCCTGCCAACCAGCGACACCACCTTACCCGCGCCCAGCGCCGCCGCGCCCGTGATGAGAACATTCGCACCCGCAATCGCCTTCTGCACTGTCCCTGCATCCTTGACGCCGTACAGCCTGTTCAGCTTACCGCCGCTCATCGTAGCAGCCGCCGTCTGCTCGCCCAGCGATTTGCCGCGTTCCACAACCGCATCCTTTGCCGCAACTGTCGTATTCACCGGATGCTTCGCCGCTGTCTTCAGACCATTCCAGAGGCTTTCAGCAACCGCCTTGCCAACAGCCAGCGCCTCGGCCGCCGTCACGTCCTTGAGTTGCGCCACCTTTTCGCGCGTTAGCCGCGCAAACTCCGTGCGTGCAGCCAGCACCGCACCATCGTACTTGCGGCCCGGAAGTGCATATTTCGTGTAAAACGCCTGATCGGACGGCTTCAGTTCATTTAGCCCCACTTCCGCGCGTGTGAAATCATCGCCCGTAGTCATAAACAGCTTCTGCTGCTTCCCGCGGGTGTTCACAAAGCCGCCTTGCGCGGCTGAGAGATAGGTTGCGGCCTTTGCATCGTCCGCACCGCCCAGCATGGCGTTCCACAGGAAATCCGTTTGCCTCAGCGCCTGTTGCGTCAGCGCGGCCTTGGCCTCTTCAATCGTCATGCCCGGATTCTCCGCCGCAAAGTTCGCCGCATGGCCTTTGATCCATGCAATCTCTCTCTGATGCAACTGCCGGTTGAACCTTTCACCGTTCCATGCCGTGACCGCACCTGCGCCAGCACTGCCGCCTACAGCCCCCGCGCCTGCGCCGGTGGCTGTCGATACGATCTGCTGGGTCAGGTCGCTACTGCCTGCCGTAAGGCCGGAGGCCGCTTCCCGCGCACCCGCGCCCAATGCCCCTGCCAGCGCCTTGCCATCGGAGATTTGGGCCGTAATGGCTCCAATCACGGCATGCGCCAGCACCTTCTTGGCTCCGCCGTCTTCCCAACCCTTGTCGCCATTGGCCGCCTGTTTCATGGCGTAGTCGCCAATTTTGTTAAACGCCTCCTCCGCAAACGCCGCCGCCAGCGCTGGCAGGGCGCTGTACTGATTAATCTCGGCCTGCTTCAGCGCCTGATGCGCATTGGCAGGATCGCGGCTGATGCCCGTCTCAAGATTCCTGCCTGCGTGATTGCGGATCGTTCCCTTGCCAATCGCCGCCAGTGTCGTGCTCTTCTCGCTCTCCTGCTGGAAGCTCGGCATCAGGCTGGCGCTGCTCTTCGCCGCTTCCTTCACCGACACTGTCGCGGGACCATTGGCGCCAATATCCCCAACACCGCCTTTCCATGTGCCCGCCTGCGCAGCGCCATAGAAGTTCAGTCCCGCATGCGTGGCTTTGTCTTTGTTCTGAAGGTTCTCGTAGGTAATGCTCTCGGTGGTCAGCGCCATGTCACCGGATTTACTGTTGATCGCCGCGCCCTTCAGATTCGTGTTCCCGGCCACATCAATGGTCATCCTGCCTTTCGATACGATGGAAGACTGGGTGTCCACCGCCTGGCGGTCCCGTAGCCCCGCGCTGATATTGGCGCGATTCAGGCTACCCGCCGTAAAGCCGCCGGAGACGCTCCTCTCCTTCTTCGTTCCCTGAAGCGAGACAATGGTCAGCTTGCCGCCTTGCCGCATGCCCTCGCTATCGTCCTCCGCT
The DNA here is from genome assembly GCA_964513335.1 of uncultured Zetaproteobacteria bacterium. Lineage (GTDB taxonomy): Bacteria > Pseudomonadota > Zetaproteobacteria > Mariprofundales > Mariprofundaceae > JAUZQZ01. Next base: position 8,139 of record CAZEMN010000023.1, read on the forward strand.
TCGTTACCTGTAAGGCTGGCGTCCACATGCATGTCCACTTCGTTGTCCGCAAGGCCGGCGCCCACCTGCATATCCACCGAATCGCCCGCAAGGTTGCCGCCCTGAATGTTCGTATCGCGACCGCTCTTCGTGGAGAGCTTGCCGCCAGCAGTCACCGAAGCATTCGTATAGCGCGTGCTCTTGCCCGTGGACAGGTTCGCATCCATGCCACCGTAGAAGCCGCCGTTATACCCCACCGTCACGCCAACGCCTGAAGAACGGCGGCTTTCCACATCCTTCAGTGCGGCGATGTAGATATCGCCCCCGGCCCTGAGGCTCACATCTTCGTTCGCCGCAAGCTGCGTGCCCCCTTTCAGATTCAGGTTCCGTCCGGCTTCCAGCTTGATGTCCCGCCCCGCACCCAGTTGCGATACATTCGATTCCGTCCATTGATCCTTGCTCTTTTGCATGCCCACCCGGACGCTTACCCCGCGGCTGGCATCGCCGATCTGCGTCATCGACTTGACGCCCTTGTAAGCCTTGAATCCCTGATAGGCCAACAGCGCCAGATTCTGATTCTTGTCCTTGCCCTTGGTATGAGCGATATTGTTCAGCGTACTCAGGATCGGATTGACACGCGCCGCATCGGCGATTTCCGCGATGTTCTTGCCCTCCGCCACCGCACTGACGGCTGATCCCAGGCCAAATGCATCCACTGTCACGCTCATACTCTTTGTCTTCACGTATTTCTTGTGCTGCTCGGCATCGAAGCTGATGTCCCGGCCCGCCTTCACCTTGATGTCCCGGCCTGCCGTGACCTGCGCCCCCTTCGCCTTCACATCGCGTTTCGCATCAATGTTCACATCCCGGCCGGAGATGCTGGAGACTTCCGTCTTCGTCGAATTGTACTTCGTGGATGTGTACTTCATGCTCATCGGCATTTGGCTGAAGGATTGTTCCTTGTTCTCCACACTCACCGTCTTCGCATCCAGCACCACATCACGGCCTGCTTCAAGATTCACCTTGCCCGCCGCCGCAATGGTCGAACCGGTGTTCCTGATATCCCCTTCGGTGGAAGCCACCTGCACATCGCCCCGGCCGGAGATGATGCTGGAGCGTTGGGTGATGATCCTGTGCGTCTGCTTGCGCTTGAATCCCACCCCACGGAATTTCATGCTGTTTTCGGACATGATCGAATCGGTGAGCACATCCTGCTCCACCAGCTTTTTCGCCTTGATGGTCACATCGTCGTTGGCGGCAAGCGTCGAGCCGATGTTGCGCAGTTCGTTACCGGCTTCGGCATTGATCTTGCCACCGGCCAGAATCTGGCCCGCATGGAACTCGCTTCCCTTGTCCCAGTCCCGCAGACCCGCCATTTTTCCCAGCTTGCCGACATCGAAATGCGCCACCTGCTCGGCCACCGTGGCGCGATTGGTAATGTTCTCTCCCGCCTTCAGATCAATATTGCTTGAGGCCACCACCGCCCCGCCCTGATTGACGATGTCCTTGCCTGCTTTCAGATGAATATTCCCCGCCGAAAGATTGCCACCCGCCTGGGCCTTCCTGTAGTGAATCACCTCCACCTTGTCCGAACCGAAGAACTTCGCGTGCTTCACACCCACATCCACCGCATCGGCCACGCGCTTCTCGTTGACGATCGTATCCGCTTCAATGGAGAGGTTGTTTTTGACCACCACGTCGCCGGTATTACGGAACGTCCTGGCCACCTTGAAATCCGCCTCATCGGCAATGATCTCACCATCGTTTCGCGCCGCCAGGTTCTCGCGTGACAACTTCGGCAGATACACCACCGGCATCAGCACATCCTCGCCGCGTACCCGCTGGCTCACATACCACAAGATCGGAGCGGTCAGCGATTCGATCTGGGCCGTACTCAGCGCCTCGCCCAGCCGCACCTCATCCCTGCCTTCTTTGGCGAATGCAATGGCATTGTCATAAAGCCTCTGCTGCTGATCCCTCTCCGTCTTCGTCTCATCAATAAAGAAGGCCCGGCCAGTTTGCTGCATGGCCGCCTGCCTGAGCAGCCGCGCTTCAAGAATCGGATCGGCGAAATAGCGCTGAGTGGGCGATTCGGCCTGAGTGAGACGGCTGGCCAGATACTGCGGCGTCAGCTGAACCCCGCCCGGCGGCAATGCCAGATTCGCCGCCACCAGATACTGACTCTGCGACGGGCGCGTGTACGTGAAGATTTGGTTCACCGCTGCCGCAGGCTGAAACAGCGGCGCAAGGTTAATGGTCGAGGAGGGAAGCGTGGATGCGGGCGTCTGAACATTGAAATTGAAGATGCCGTTGCGCACACCGCCCGCCGTGACATTCAAATTCCGGCTGGTCACCGTGCCGGTGTTGGTCAATACCCCACTCAGATTGAACGTGGCGGCATTGCCCGCTGTGATTGCGGCGGGCGTATTCGCATAACTGTAGCTGGGAACCCAGGCAGTGGTATGCCGTACGCAAAACCCGAACACTTTCCTTGCGCAAACCCGGACCGGCACATACTGAAGCGTCGTCAGCGTATGTGCCTGATTGGTAAAGTTCGCGCCATTGACGGTCAGGTCGCCGCCCGCGGTGATATTACCGGCGTCATTCAGGCCCGCATCCGTATTGATGGTCATATTGCCGCTGGCGTTGATCGTGGCCGCACCGGAGCTTTCCCGTTGCTGCCAGCCATTGCCGTATGCAACGGTCGTAATCGGATCGCGCTGATTCTTCAGGCTTGTGGCGGTGATCGTGATATGACCATTGCTGTCGATCGTTCCCGCCTGATTGCGAACTTCGCCCACCGCCGTCATCGCAAGATCGTTCACCACAAGGATATTGGCGTGATCGTTGACGATATCCGTCCCGGCATCAAGCGTCATATTGCCGTTTGCCTGCATCAATGCCCGATTGGTCAACTGCGCCGTGGTGCTCAGGCTCATGTCGGCGCCGGATGCGATCTGGCCCGCATTATCCAGTGACTGATTGCGGGAACTCAGGCTGCCGGATGCCAGGATCAGGCCGTTGTTGTTGTCCAACCGGCCCGCACTCCGGATATTGATGCTGTTGCCCATCATCGTGCCGGACGGATTCAATATGCCGCCACCGCCCTGAATATCCAGCGCCGCTCCCGCCTTGAACGTGCCGCTGTTGGTCAAATCACCCGTAGCAGTAACCGTTGCGGCGCCCGCCGATGCCACCATGCCGCTGTTGGTCAACGCACCCGTGGAAGCAAACGCGATATCGCGGCTGGCCTGAATGCCGCCTGTGACATTCACGCCCTGCCCGGAAAGAACCGCATCACGGCCCGTACCATTGTTGCCGGTAACGGACAATGCGCCACCCGCACTCGCCACCAGATCCCGGCTCGCGCTGGAACCGCCCATCACAATGTCGCCGTCCGCCGTCAGGCGCACATCCCCGGCCATCGATGCCGCATAACCAAGCTGGCGCACGCCCACGCCCGCACCTGTGACCACCAGATCCACATTGCCCGCCGTCACCGTGCCAAGCGCCGTGGAATCCACGCCGTATCCAGCCGCACCACCCGCGATTGCCGTGGATGCGCCCGTGGCGTAGGCGTAATCGTTCCGGCCGCCCAGTACATTCAGGATGCCGTCCGTATTGATCGCGGCATCCAGAAAGATGCGTTCCGCCGAAAGATCAAGCTGGCTTAAACCGGATCCGTCCAGGCCGGCTCCCGAGACCGAGAGCGATCCGCCAGCGATATTCAGGTGCAGATTCCCCGCCTGATAATTTGGCAGCCCCGTCGTCAAACTCACGCGCGGCGTGTTGAGGAAGCTTGCGCCGTTCACCATCAATCCGTTCGGATTGGCCACAATCAGGTTCGCCGCCGGGCCGAACACCTCCGTCGGACCCAGCAGGGATGTCGGATTCGTTCCCGTTACCTCGTTCAGAATCACGCCGGCGGAAAGCGTCAGATTCGGATTCAACCCAACCGCGCCGCCCAATATGCTTGATCCGCCCACAAGACTGTTATTCAGAATCAGCCCCGGCGCGGCGACGTTGTAATCCAGAAATTTATTGTGCGAAATACCGCCTGCCGACGGATTGACGATGTTCACCAGCGGTACGCCGTTCGATGCCGCGATCACCTGTGGCCGGAATCCAATCGGGGCCGCCGGATCAACAATCAGACCCACGCAGATACCCATGGATGGCTGGATCGCCATCACCCACAAACCGAAAAAAACGGCCATCATTCGCTTCATTTGCTGCACGTTTTTGCCTCCGTCCCGGCCACAGCATGCATATGCCCGCGCATGCTGTAAATCCCATAAACATGGGATGGACTTATACACCGTCCCCGAATGTACATATAGACATGCATGTCTTTGCCATTGTTTATAGGGATACTCCGAAAACCCAGAATATCCGTGCATGGACGCACTTTTTCAGAATTTCCATAGAACGGCGGTTTGTAACCACGGCACACCTACAACAACTTAACGGTCGTATTGATATACAATTCAAAGCCGGACTTTTGCACCGTGTTGCTGGCGGCAATGGGCCATGCGGCAGCCAGATCCAGCGAAACCCATTCCCCCGCATAACGAAAGCCTACACCGCTACCGCTCAGGAACTGACCGCCGCCCGCCGCCTTCAGACGGGCGTAACCGTAGTCGGCGAAGGCGTAAGGCTGAAACCTGCGGTAAAGATCCGGCGTGAATACCGAACGCATGAACGGCGGCAGCCGGGTCTGCAATTCGTTGCGGACGTACAGGCCGGAATCGCCGCTTACATTCGCGCCGATGAAACCGCGAACCGTTGCATTGTCGCCCAGCAGTATCTGCTCGGAGCCGAACAGGGAATCAAAGGCATACTGCCCGCGCGTGCTCAACTGCCAGTTGAGCGCCGAACCCAGCGCCTGCCGGTAATTCAGTCCCCCATCCAGCTTCGAGAACTGTGCACGGGGAATATCGGGCGGAAGATTGACTGTATCGGAAAGTGCGCCGAATGCATGAACACCCCGGGAGAACCCCGCGTCCGCGAACAGAATAGCGGTATCAAAACGCTGCCGGTGTTGTAGCGATGCGCGGACAACGGCCAGGGGTTGGGCGACCAGTGCCACATCGTTGATCACGCGCGCCGATTCCTTGCGGTTGAGGGAAACGTCCAGCGAGGTTTTTCCTTTCAGGCTCCGGTACAGGACGCGATTCACATCAATCACGGCACTGTTGAACGTGCCGAATAACTCCGCCACCGGACTCACCAGCGTCAAAAATTCCGAATAGCTGTAGGAAAAGGAAAATGTCCACCAGCCCCAGGGAACGCTCATGGATGCCGCCACCGCGTTCGTATCCTTGCTGCCGATATAGAAGACCGACCACGTATCGTTCAGATCAAGGATGTTGTCCCACTCGATACCGCCCCGGACACGGTTTTCGCCGGTGGATTGCTGGCCGGAATTGTCATAGCCGAACGTCATGCGGAATGCATCTTGCGGGTGGTTCTCCACCACCACTTTCGACCCGCCAGGTTTGTCTCCCGGCCACAATTTCATGCGCGCACGGGAAGACGGCACGCGGTTCATCTGCTCCAGCCCCTGCTCCAGATTCTGGAGTTTCAGGATGTCTCCTGTTGAAACAGGAAAGGCCGCTGCCAGCTTACGTCTATCCGTGGACGTATTTTCATTCAGGCGCATCTCCTCCACGAAACCTTCTTTGACAAGGAGTGTGAGATGGCGACGTTTCAGGTTCTGGGGAGGTATGTAGGCGCGTGTCGTCACATAACCATGGCTGACGTAATATTGTGTAATGTCATACATTAAACGGTTGATCCGGGTCGTTCCCATGCAGGTATGCAGGTAGGGAGCAAGAATTTTATTCCGATCCTTCCCGTCCAGCAACGTGGCGCCTTTCAGTTCAATACCGTCAATCGGAAAACATGGCGCTTCCGGCGCTGCCTTCTCCGGCTTCTTCGGCTTCTCCACCTCAATCTTCCCCGGTTTTTTGCGCAACAGGCGCTCTTGCTGTTGTTGCTGTTGCTGCTCCAGGAAACGCTGACCGGGATCAATCACCTCTCCCGGCGAAGCCATGGCGTTAACGATCGTCATAAGTAGCCCCGCAAGCAAGCATGAAAGCGCAAGCCACGTCCTCATTTGAAGAGAAACTCAAGGATGCCGATGCGCTCACGGCTAACCGGACTGTCCGATACGGGCTTGCGGATGGTGTTGACGCCACCGGGCGTCATCACGCCGCCGCCACCCTGAAGAATACCGCCATCCAGCGTCACCGGGGTAAGCGCATTGATGCTCAGCACCCCCATATTGGCCACGAAGCTGCCGCCCTGATCGGTGCGCAACAGGCGGGCGTTACGGCCACTCCACAGGGTGCTCATGCCGCGCGAGGTCGAAAGATATTGATAGGTTGGCAATGAGGATGCGGACACCGATGCGGCATTGATGCTCATATCCTGTAGCGCCAGAAATGTCCCGCCGGTATTGGTCACGCCATTGGCGATATTCAGGTTGAGATTGCGGGAAGCGGAGAAAGAACCGCCATTGACGGCAATGTCCGACGCACCCGAACTGCGGCAATACCAGACGCAACGATGCTCCAGCCATGCCTGGCCGGTCAGCAGAGCGGTATTATCCAGCGAACCTGCCGTAACGGATATATCGCCGCCGTTGGCATCGATTTCGCCACCGGCATTGGTAACGTTCGCGGCATTGATTGCAACGTTGCTGCCCGCCGTAACAAAAGCCAGTTGTCCGGGAATTATCAGATCGCCATAGTCCACGCGCCAGCCATGCACCCGTTTCGGCCTGAAGAACACATGACCCGCCGTATAGCTGTAATTCTGGCGAATGCCTGCATTGGCAGGAGCATTCAATAAGACCTGATTGAGGAAATCTCCCCCGGCATTGAGCGAAACATTGGCATTCGAGATTATTCTGCCACTGGTGTTGGTCACGCCTCCCGCCGCCTGAACAAACAAATCGTCCTGCTGGCTGAACATGATACCAAGCGTATTCGCATCCATTGACGTGTTCTCAACGCTCGCGGCGGAAAGAATGGAAACGCCGCCCATGGAATCAGGATTGCCCGCTATACGGCTTGTACCCTGAAGTACCGAGCCCCGGTTGATAATATCGCTTGCCGTGGTTTTCAGCACCAGACCACCGAGCGCCGCCGTCATCTCGCTCTTTTGCCACGTAGTCCCGTCAAGAACCGCCTGTGACATAAAATTGCCCGCGGTTGCGGTAATGTCGATCTGCCCCAGCACATCGCTGCCGGAAATGGTCAACGCGCCCGTGGCGGCAAGATTGACCGAGTCCAGATCCGATCTAATTTCGGATGTTCGGAAATCGTTTCCGGCACCGAATGATTGCAGGTTCATGGATGCGGCAGTCGCAACAACACTTGCGGAACCGGATAGATGCGCACCGGTCATGAGGATTCCACCGGTTGCACTCAAGCTGGCATCAGCCGATGTAATATTGCTCGCCTGGGTCGAACCCGATGCATCGCTCACGCTTTCCAGCGTGATATTCGCACCGGTAATCCGGGCCTGCTGCCCGGCTGACAGATTCGATCCCCGCACAATCACGTTTTTCGTCTCGCCAAAAAGACCAATTCCGCCGGTTGCCGTCAACGTTCCGGCTTCGTAAGCGGCGGCGTTCTGAATTCCCGAGATGACGATATCACCTGTTGCCGCCACGCCGTTCCGGCCAATCGTAATATCACCCGTGTTCGCTGCGTCACCCGCCTGAATATTTCCGCCCTGAATCGTGGCGGCATCCACCAGCAGGTCGATATGCCGACGGGCAGTCATGGAAAAAGACCGGCCTCCGATGACAGGCTTCGCTGTCAACGCTGCGGTATCCATCAGAATATCATTGCCCGCCTGAATGCCGCCGCCATTGATTTCTACAAGCCCCGAGGCATTCAGGCTGAAATCTCCCAATGTCGCCACCATGCTTCCGGCAAAACGAACGCCAGCGCCCTGGTCCGTCACCGCCACCTCGATGCGGCCCGATGTCAACTGACCCAGCGCCGTAATATCAATTAGCGCAGTTGCGCCCGCGCCGCCATTGGCGGCGGGGAACATCCATGGAGAGGTGGTATTCGTAGGGAATATGGAGGAGTCAAATTCCGTAATGCTCGAGCCGGAGATCAGGGCGATTTCCGCGTTGGCGGAGGGATGTTGATTCGTCACGGATCCGTCAACCCGAATTTGTTTGGCGATCAGGTCAAGATGCGTAAACAGACCGGTCAATCCGGCCCCCTGAATGGTAATCTGCCCCTGACTGGTCGTCAGTACGATATTTTGCTGGGTGGTCAACGGCGTAACCGGGCGGGTGACAAACGATGCCCGTCCGGTTGAAAGCGCCAGACCGCCCGTATTGACGAAGCTGCCGCCATCCACCGTGATACCGTTTGGATTGGCAAGAATAACATGCGCACGGGGGCCAAGTACGCGCAACTGTCCCTGGATCAGGCTGGGATTGGCGCTGGTAACTTCATTGAGGATGGTGCGGGCGTTTACCGTGAGATTATTGAGGTCAACGCCGGAAGCGAGCACATCGAACTGTGTGTACGTGTTGTGGCTGATGCCATCGGAAACAACGGGTGCAATATTGACTGTAACGAGACCGTTACCCGCCGTCTGAACCGTCGTTGCCGTTCCGCCATCAGGTATCACTCCGGCTTCCGCCAGACCCGGAATAATATAAACAATAATGATCAATACCGCCCAAAAACAGCGGCGTGTGCTTCTCCGCACATTCCCTCCCCAACCTCATAAACCGTCCAAATGTGGCTTATACGCCACCACGGAATGCATAATGCGATGCTTTCCTCCAGTATTTATGAACGCGGAATCAAGCCAGTATTTCAGAGTGGTGTAAATCCCATAAACATGGGAGGGAGATCAAAGTTGGATGATTTTCAGTTGCAGGGCCTCGTGTACGGCTTCAGCGCGGGAATGCACGCCGAGCTTCCTGTAGATTTGCTTCGTATGCGTCTGGACACTCGATATCTTGCACCCGAAATGCAAGGCCATTTCACGGAAGCTGAGGCCTTTGGCGAGCAGGCCAAGAATATCGCATTCCCTGCCAGTCAGTTGCACGCTGACAGTATTTTTTACGTCCTTGCGCCCATTGGACTGTATCATTTCGTCCTGTTTGCTCTTATACCGCAAGGCACGATTTGTAACCGTTTCAACTTCTTCAAATTTTAACGGCTTCATCAGGTAATCAAAAGCCTTCTGGTGTAAGGCTTCAACCGCAGTTTCGGCACTTGGATAAGCAGTGATCAGCACCACGGGGCAGTCAGGCTGGTACTCCCTGATGCAATGCATGATGTCAAAGCCCGAATGCTTTTGTCCCGGAAAAACAATATCCAAAAAAACAAGGTCAAAAGAATCACGCGACACACATGTCCGCGCAGCGTTAATATCTGCCGCCGATTCAGCCGAATACCCCTGCCTTGCAAGCATGGTAGCAAGAATCTCGCAAATCAATGGGTCATCATCA
>CAZEMN010000024.1:0-17076 GCA_964513335.1 uncultured Zetaproteobacteria bacterium
CTTCATTCAAGTAGTGACCAGCGGAAGATGCGTCGAAAACGAAAACATTGGCTAGTCTGGGATCGGACGCGACACCGTCCGTCCACATGATGTTGATATTTTTTCCAGCCACCTCGAATTCGATAGAAGCAGAGGCCTTTATGCCGGAGATGGGCGCGAAGACATTTGGGCGAATAACAGGCGGCGCACCTCGGGCGCGACAGGCCTTCTTGATAACGCGGGCGTAACCGGATTTTCCAGAACCGTTATCCCCGAAAATAACAGTCAACCTTGGTGTGCTCCCAAACTGAATCACCTGATCTGATGGGATCCTATTAACATTCTTGAGGTCGCCTACGGAAACCAACGACACCGATTCTTTCGAACCCGGTGCCGGTGGTAGGTGCGTATTGGCGAGAGGTTCAGCTACAAGAACAGGGGCACTATTATTATCGACATCATGTTTGGCGCGGCACAAGCGTTCAAACTCTTTCATGTCCGTATCCCCGATTTCACCATTCACGATAATTCGCCTAAGAGCGTCTCGCTGCCACATCGGACGTTTGACCGACCACGATAGTATCTCGTGAAGTGCGGACAAGGGCTTGGTGAGTGCTTTATCTGACATAGAACACTCTGCTGAAAAAGGGTAGGTCAAGCATCAGGGTTATCAAGTCCAAGCGCCTTAAATTCAAGCCCTTCAATCTCCTGCAATGACTTCCCTGCAATCCCCTGCAAGTCACCGTACATCCCAACTGTTGCACTCATTACCCGTTCAATCTGCGCATCGCGTTTGGCCCATTGCCGCATGATGGCCTTCTTTTCCTTGTCGAGGTCTTCCTGCATGGTAGAGAAGGCCTCGACAATCGCCTCCACACGCTGACGGAAACGCGGGCCAGTGAGATACTGGTAAACCATCTCCGTCTTGGTTTGCTGACCTTCGGAAGCCTGCCGCGCAAGGGCAACTTCCAGCAATGTCTGGCGCAGAATGGTGGCCACGGGCAAGGTGACGCGGGGGTGCGTAACCCAGATGCCATCGACCATTTCAAAAGTCTCTACGCCTTTCGGCAATGCCTGGCTGACAATCACGGCAATCTCTGCTTTGGCCGTGCGTTGGTCTTCACGCAACTTGCTCAGCCAGCCATCACTCCAGTTCTTGGTGCGTTTGGATTCCCACAAAATAGTACCACTTGCCTGGCCACCGCTGCCAGCGACCCGTTGCAGCACATCGCCGCCAAATTCTCCTTTGGCCACCGGTTCAATCGTATCGTAAGGAAATTTAGTGCTTAGCAGGTTTTCCAGTTCAAGCTCCTGTACTTCGCCCTGTAACTGCTGCGAACCCTGCTCAGCCTTGCGCTTGAGCGCCTCAATCTGTGTTTGCATCGAACTGATAGTCTGCTCTTTCTCCGCGACCTTCAGGCGCATGGATTCTTCCGCTTCCTGTTTGGCTTGATCGCGTGTTGCTGTCAGTCCCTCCTGCACTCTTGTCTCGACAGTCAGTTCCAATTCGCGTTTGGCATCGTCCAGTTCCCTCTGTTTGCGGATCAGTTCAGCCTGTGCTTTCTGGGCCTCGGCAAGTTTCGCATTGTTCTTATCCAGCACTTCCTGAAGCTCTGTGAGTTCCTTTGACTTTTCTTCCAGATCACCAGCCGCCGCCTGTTTGGCCTTTTTGGATTCTTCAGCCGCAATGCGGGCACGATCCTCTTTCAGTTGCTCCGCGACCTGATCAGCGACCTGCTCATCCAGTTTGCTCTGTTGATCGTTAAGCAGTTTTTCCTTTTGGCGCATGGACTGTTCACGCATGACAATTTCGTTGTCTTTCTCAGCCAGTTGCTGTTCGTACCGCTGGCGGGTGGCTTCGATCAGCGGAGCAGCCAATGATTCATTCAGTTTGATTTCGGTCTTGCAGTTCGGACAAATAATTGTTGGTTCCGTCATGACAGCCTCCAGCACAAAGAAAAGAACTCATTGAGCACAGTACTCTTCTATAAGATCGAGCTTCTCTATAACTCTTCTTCTGAAAGTCTTCCCTCATGCAAATGCAATACCCGGTCGCAGGCGCTCGCCAAATCACGGCTGTGGGTCACCATAATCACAGCCGCATTCTCTTCCCGGCATAACTGTTGCATGGCATCAAACACTTCTCTGGCCGTATGTTCATCCAGGTTTCCGGTGGGTTCGTCCGCCAGAAGCAAACAAGGGTTGCCAACCAGACTGCGGGCCACAGCCACCCGTTGCGCCTCGCCGCCGGACAGCTTGCCGGGCCTGTGGTCTGCACGCTCCCGTAAACCCAGGCGTTCCAATAAATCCATCGAACGCGACCTGGCATCCTCGCGTCTGTTGCCGCGCACCAAAAGCGGCATCATGACATTTTCGAGTGCGTTCAATTCAGGAATAAGATGGTGCGCCTGATAGATAAACCCGATTTTTTTGTTTCGAACAACAGCCGTTTGATTTGGAGACAGGGAAAAAAGCGGCTCGCCTTCCAGCAAAACCTGCCCCTGGTCCGCGGGTTCCAGAGTCCCCAAAACGTGCAACAGTGTACTTTTACCGGAGCCGGACTGTCCCACAACAGCTACAAATTCCCGTTGGGCCACATGCAGATCAACCCCGTTCAGCACATCTATCCGGCCAGCCGGAGAAGAAAATGATTTGTATAGCTCGGACACTTCGAACAGCGAAGTCCCTGAAATACTATTTCCCGGCGTCATTACCCGGGTTTGCGGCTGAGAAGAATCTTGATGGTATCCTGAACCCGCTGTTTCTGATAAGCCTCAACAATCTTGCGCACGGACGGAAACCTTTCCGTAATTTGGTCAAAGTCAGTTCTCGCCAACTCCATGAGTTCCACTTTCTCGCGCGCCACCACGGTGGCAGTTCGCGGCTTGTCCGTCAGCAGTGCAACTTCACCAAAAAATTCACCCTCACCCATTTTTCCCAGAACGACCTGATCTCCATCCTTTCCCATACCGCTGGTAGACAAATCCACGGAACCTGATCGAATCAGATAAAAGGTATCCCCCGCCTCACCTTCACGAATAACGACACCACCTTTCTCGAATGTCCGCAGCTTAAAATGATCAGCCAGCGCCAGCCTTGCATCCGTTGGCACGCCTTCAAATACCGGCGTAATTGCCAGCACTCTGGCCAACACCCTCTGGCGGTAGAAATCTTCGATGGTTGACTGGATACCGGGATACTTCTCCACCCATTCATCAAACGTAACCCGGTCAATCATCAGCACACTGCATTCCGTCTCAGCTATCGCTTCATCAGAATGCGGCGCACGGGACATGAAAGCATATTCGCCGAAGAAATCACCTTCACACAGATGCGAGAATACCCGCTTACGGCCCTGAGAATCCTTGGCGCGTAACAGCACGTTACCCATGCCGATCAAATACAGGTAATTGCCATGGTCACCTTCCCGGAAAATAAGCTCTTCCGCATCCACATGCCGCAATTGCAGGGAATCAATAAATGCTTCCAGTTCATCACCAGACAGGCCGGAGAGCAGGGGCGTTCGTTCAAAACTCAGCTTGGCGCGGTCTTTACCACTGATACCAGGTGGCTGTATTTGATCCTTTGGCGACACAGTACGAATCGCCCAGTCATCACCGCGTTCGTTGGAGAGAGTCTTCAGGCGTTCCTTGATCTCTGTCCGCTCCGGATCAAGCCGAAGTACAATTTTATTGATCGCAATCGCCTGCACCACAAATCCCTGCTCGGCATAAATGCCGGCAATATGGATGTAGTCAGTGACTGCTTCTTCGGTGTCACCGGTTTTCTCGCGTAGTTCGGCAAGTTTTACGTGGGTGCGCAGGTCATCCGGCTCAAGCTTGTGCAGTTCGTCAAAGAACCCCAGCGCCCTCTTATATTTTCCATCCAGCAAAGCCCGTTTGGCCTTGCTTCTCAGTTTCTCGTTAGCCATTAAACCCTCGATTTATCACATCAGGCTTATTCATGATTCTATCATTCATAACGCAGAGCATCCGCTGGCGGCACATGTGCGGCGCGCCATGCCGGATAAAGCGTTGCCGCCAACCCCATTCCAAGACTTACCACCACGACCAGCCCGACGCCAACCGGATCAATAATAGAAGGGACATGGTCGATATAATAAACGTCACTGGCAAGGATTGTCACGCCCGTAACGTTCTGGAACCATGCGAGAAGCGCATCCAGCTTCCACGCCAACAACAATCCGAACAAAGCACCAAGCAGCGTACCCATACCGGTCAGGATTGACCCCATGTACAAAAACACCTTCATCACCGAAGCATCGGTGGCACCAATGGTCTTCAGAATCGCTATTTCCTTTCTTCGCTCCATCACCACCATGACCAGGGATGCGACCATATTGAACACCGCGACCAGCACAATCAACGACAGTATAATACCCATCACCACACGTTCCATCTTCAATGCCCGAAAGAACGAACGATGCTGTTGCATCCAGTCTTTGACCCAGGCATCAGGAGGTAATAGCTGGCGCACCTCATCCGCAACCGCCCGTGCCTGATTGCGGTCAAGGAGATGCAGTTCGATGCCCGTTACCCTGTTTCCCAAACGGTTAAGGCGTTGCACCGCCTCCATGGGAGCGATAACCAAGCCTATGTCATATTCGTAAAAGCCGGAATTAAAGATGCCGGCCACTTTAAAAGAGCGCATGCGCGGCGTCATACCGGAAGGCGCAACTCCTGCCGCAGGCGACACCACATTCATGCTATCCCCCGTGCGAAGTCCCAGCTTATGTGCCAGGTCTTTGCCCACGACAACCTTGAAGGGATTGCCCTTGCCCAAATCATTAAAATTGCCTGACACCATATGCCGGGCGATCTCCTGTTCACGGGATATGTCCACGCCCTTCAGCATCACCCCCGTTGCCAGCGAACCATGCACAACCATCACAGGGACCGAAATATAAGGCGCGGCACGAGCAACTTCCGGAAGCCGTTCCACCTTTTGTAGCCAGTCCGGCCACTGTTCCAGCGTATTCCCCGGCCCCTGGATATCCACATGCGAAGAAAACCCCAATATCTTGTCTTTCAATTCCACATCAAACCCGTACATAACCGAAAGGACAATGATCAGGGCCGCCACGCCAATCGCCACACCAATACCTGAACTCCAGCTGATCAGGGAAACAAAACGCTCATCCCGTTTGGAGCGGAGATAGCGTATAGCCAGCATCAATTCATACCGCATCAGGCAACAACTCTAGGGCCTGTTCACATAAAATCCAAACGTAGCGACGCGGTCATTTTTGGAGTGCTGCAAGGCATTTCGAGCGTAGTGTGCTGAATGCACATCAGCGAGAAATAACGCCACTGCGGCCAAAAATGACCCGTCCCGCAGGGCTGCGCCCGAAATGAAGCCATGCGGCGTTGTTCGTCGTTCATTTGGATTTACCAAATTTCTCTCCTCACGCCTTGCCTAGCATCATTTCGGGCAGCAGCGCTACGCTTGGATTTTTATGTGAACAGACCCTAATTAAGATAACGCAGATACAGATAAACATGGGCAATACCAATACTGACCAGCATCAGCAAGAATGCATGTTTGGTAAACTGAATGAACCCAATGGGATGTCCCGCCCGCTGCGCAAACCCCGCCACAATTAAATTGGCCGATGCGCCAATCAGCGAACCATTACCGCCCAGGCATGCGCCCAGCGCCAGTGCCCACCACAACGGCACAATCATCTGATCTCCGCCAAACGTCGGCGCCATATTCTCGATCAGTGGAATCATGGTGGCGACAAAGGGAATGTTATCAATCAGAGCCGATGCAATGGCGGAAATCCACAGAATTGCGGCGGCAGTGGCATTAAAATCTCCACCCGTGAGCGCCAGCGTTTTTTCCGCCATCCATGCAATAATACCCACATGTTCCACACCGGTCACAACGATAAACAACCCCACGAAAAAGAAGATGGTTGTCCACTCCACTTCGGCCATAATGTTCTCAAAAGCTTTATCTTTACCATGCAGATCATGCTCCCATGACTCCAGCAACAACAGCAGGGCAGCGCCAAACAGGGCAATCGTGGCAGGTTCCAGATGCAGGCTGTGCGCGCATGTGAATCCTGTAATGACCAACCCCAGAACAAACAGGCTCTTTTTGAGCAGGGGAATATCCTTAATGGCCTCACGCTCGTTAAATTCCATGATTAACCGCTGCGCCTCTTCCGAGGCATGCAGCCCCCGTCCAAACAGCAGCCAGATCATCAACAGTGTTACCAGCATGATCAGCGGAATAATCGGTGCCAGATTGACAAGGAAATCATAGAAACTCAGGTGTGCCTGCGAGCCGATCATGATATTGGGCGGATCGCCGATCAGCGTCGATGTCCCGCCGATATTGGAAGCCAGAATCTGGGAAAACAGAAAGGGGTAGGGTTTCACGTCAAGCGAATCGGTAATCAGCAAAGTGACCGGCGCAATCAGTAACACCGTTGTCACATTGTCCAGAAACGCCGAAAACACAGCCGTCACCACCGACAGCATCACAAGAATGCCCCATGGGCGCCCCCGTGCCAACTTGGCTGCTTTAATCGCCACATACTGGAACATGCCGGTCTTCTGGCTGATGGCCACAATCACCATCATGCCAGTCAGCAGCCCGATAGTATTGAAATCAATACCGTCAACCGCCGCCTCCTGCGTCAGCACGCCGGAGAGAATCATCAATCCTGCTCCCAGCAGCGACAAAACGGCCCGGTTGAATTGTTCAAACATGATAGTGGCATAAACCACCAGCAATATAGTCACCGCAACCCAAATCGGATTCATGCCGAACAACACATGGCTGGAATCAGGCATCAAATGACTTCTCCGGAATAAATTTATCCATCGCTCTTAAAATATCACTCGATGAAATAATACCGGACAAACGTTGTTCGGCATCCACGACCAGAACATATTCAAAGCGGTCATGCGTGACCATGGCTGCCGTCACCGACAACAATGATTCATCCTCCCGTACAACGGTTGGATTTTCATCCATCACCTCGGTAATGCTCTTTTGCAAAATCTCGCGATAATGCTTGCGCAACAAGCCTATGTCCGGCGCAAACGGTACGGACTGTAAATATCCATCGACGATGTATTCCGGCACGATATGCGTAAGCAATGTCAACGTATTCACGGCCCCGAGAATGTGGTTATCATCATCCACGATCGGGATGATCCGGAAGGTTTTGGTGTTCAGAAATTCAATAGCCTCAGCAACCGTTTGATCGGATCGGCACGTTATCACATCCTTGACCATAATCAGGTTTGCATGCATCTCGCGCCTCCCGCTTCCAAATATTTACGGTACCTACTCAGGACCCTTGGATTTTGCTTCATGACAAGGCGTGAGAAGCACAGAACCCGCAGCATATATGGTTATATGTGAGGATTCGAGCATCGCAGCAACGCCGCCATGGGACAAAAAACGGGAATACTGAATAGTTACTGTTTATTCAGGTCGCATATGCGGAAACAGTAGCACATCCCGTATGGAATGCTGCCCTGTAAACATCATCACCAACCGGTCAATACCGATGCCGACCCCCGCGGCTGGCGGCATGCCGTACTCCAGCGCACGCAGATAGTCCTCATCAATGCCCGTAGCTTCAACATCACCGGCAGCCTTTGCCTGAGCCTGCGCCATAAACCGTGCGCGCTGATCGTCAGGATCATTCAATTCTGAAAAACCATTGGCTATTTCCTTACCCGCAACGAACAACTCAAAACGATCCGTAAAAAATGGCTCATTGGCATTGCGCCGCGCCAGCGGTGAAATATCTACCGGAAAATACGTCACAAACGTAGGCTGTTCCAGTTCCGACTCAACCAGTTCCTCAAACAGGGCCGCCAGATAATGGCCTGCCTTCCAGGTTATCAATGGTTTGAAGTCGGGAATCACCTGCATACAAACTGTCGCCAGCAAGGCCTTGTCTTCGGCGTGACCACGCACATCCGGACGCTTTTCAAACACAGCCTCATCCATACGGATACGTCTGAATGGCTGATCCATGCGAATATCCAGTCCCTCCCATGTCACCTGTTCAGCACCACACGTTTTGGCAACCTCGCAGATCAAGGCTTCGGTCAGGTCCATCGCATCATTGAAATCCGCATACGCCTGATACCATTCGATCATCGTGAATTCGGGGTTATGCGTTGCATCCAGCCCTTCATTGCGAAAATTCCGGTTAATCTCGAATACACGTTCAATACCACCCACCACCAGCCGTTTCAGGAACAGTTCGGGCGCAATACGCAGGTACAAATCCATATCCAGTGCATTGTGATGAGTCATGAACGGACGGGCCGCAGCACCACCGGGCTGACTTTGCAACATCGGCGTTTCCACTTCCATGAAAT
The DNA here is from genome assembly GCA_964513335.1 of uncultured Zetaproteobacteria bacterium. Taxonomy (GTDB): domain Bacteria; phylum Pseudomonadota; class Zetaproteobacteria; order Mariprofundales; family Mariprofundaceae; genus JAUZQZ01. The sequence goes on from CAZEMN010000024.1 coordinate 8,355, forward strand.
CCCGCTCCACAAGTGCGTTCCTCAAGGCATTGATGGCCTTCGAGCGCGTTCGGAACACCTCGCGCACCTCGGGATTCACCATCAGGTCCACGTAACGCTGGCGATAGCGTATTTCCTTATCCGCGAGTCCGTGCCATTTCTCAGGCAATGGCCGCAGGCATTTGGTAATCAATTCGATACGGGATGTTCTGACCGATAACTCGCCTGTTTTGGTGCGAAAGAGTGTACCTGCCACGCCAATGATGTCGCCCAAATCCCATTTCTTCGTTGGATTGTAGGTTTCCGCACCCAACTCATCCCGGTTCAAAAAAATCTGAATGCGCCCTGACCCATCCTGAATGTGCATAAAACTGGATTTTCCCATGACACGGTGGCCCATGATGCGTCCGGCCATGCAAACAGAGACACTCTCGGATACCAGCCTCTCCGCATCCCATTCCCCGTACTGCACCAGCACATCAGCGCTTGAATCGGTGGTGCGGAAACTGTTGGGGTAAGCAATGCCTTCGTCACGCAGACGGGTCAGTTTCTCCCGCCGGACACGAATCTGCTCAGATGCTTGTAACGCTTCGGGGGTTGCCGAGGCCTTTTCACTCATCGAAGGAACTTACTGGCGACTGTTCAGGTCCAGATCGCCAAAGAAAAAAGCAATCTCAATGGCAGCATTTTCCTCCGAATCCGACCCATGTACGGCATTGGCATCAATGGAATCCGCATGGTCAGCGCGAATCGTACCTGCTTCCGCTTCTTTCGGGTTTGTTGCGCCCATCAACTGGCGGTTTAATGCCACGGCATTTTTCCCTTCGAGCACCATGGCAAGAATTGGCCCGGAACTCATGAATGCACACAGATCCTTGTAGAATGGACGGTCCTTATGCACTGCATAAAAGCGGCCTGCCTGCTCGCCGGATAATTGCGTCATACGCGTTGCAATCACCGCCAGCCCGTTCTCCTCAAAACGGCGAATAATGTCGCCGATGACGTTCTTGGCAATGGCATCCGGCTTGATAATTGAAAGTGTACGTTGAACGGCCATACTTAAACCCCTTCCCTGGAACTTCGCGCCCGTTGGGCTGCGTGGCGCGGCACTCTAGTGGAGCGGCAGCCAAGTTCCAAGCAAGAAAGATGGCTATAAATACTCAGGCAGACGTGATCTCAACTCACTTGTGGCCATAGCTGTATAATCCTTATCCACTTCAATCACATCGCACTGTTTCAGGGTTTCTTTACAGCAACCACGCAGCAAACCGAGAAATGATGGTGCGGCCGTTAGATAAATCTTGTTGAATGCAGACTGATTGTATGCCTGCGTCAGTACATCAGCTAATTCACGGGAAAAGCGAATAGCCGCCTCTTTTTTCGGACCCACTTCCTGTTCCATGGCATGTCTGCCCGTTCCCGAGCTGTCAAAAGCCCGGCCCGGCAAATCCGATGTTAAATCCCGTTCATGCATACGTCCTTCCGGCGATGCCATTTCACGAACCAGTTCAAGTGGGGATGATGGCGTGCTCGCTGCCCATATTTTTGCCCGGCTGGCATCCGCGGCGAGCACCCAGATTGATTTTCCCTGATACATAAACCACCTCCGGTCTACACTACTTTTATAGCTGTTCTCCCGGTGTTTTTCCAGTTTTCATCGCTCACACGACCTCCGAAATAATGCCACCACCAAGCAATTCATCACCGGCATAAAACGCCGTCACCTGACCCGGTGCCGTTGGCTTTTGTGGTGCATCAAATACAACGCGCATGCTTTCACCTTCCCCGGATATACAGCACAGCGCGGGCTCTGACTGATAACGTAGTTTGGCGGTAATCTCTTCAGTCCGAACCGGTTTGCGAACCCACGTAATACCGTCCACTTTCACCCTGTGAATCAACGCTTCCTCAGGCGGAGCCACCACAACCCGCGCCGTATTTCCATCGAGACCCACCACATACCACGGCCCGCCGGACAAGCCTAAACCCTTGCGCTGTCCCAAAGTGTAGCATGCGATACCCTGATGTTTTCCCAGCACGTTTCCATTCCTGTCGACAACGTTGCCCGGCTTAAACCCCGCAGATGATCCCTCACGCTTTAGAAATGCGATGCGATCTCCCGCGGGAATAAAACAGATATCCTGGCTTTCATGCTTCCCCGCTGTCGGCAGACCGAACTGCTCTGCCAGCTTGCGGGTTTCGCCCTTCTCAAGATGTCCCACTGGAAAAAGAATCCTTTCAACCTGCTTGCGGCTCGTCGTTGCCAGAAAATAACTCTGATCCTTATGTACATCATTTCCCTTGTAGATATGCACGCCATTTTCGTCGTCCCGGCGGCGCACATAATGTCCGGTCGCTACAAACACCGCTTCCAGTTCATCCGCTACATCCAGCAGGGCGCCGAATTTCACAAAACGGTTACAGCGCTCGCAGGGATTCGGCGTTCGTCCCGATTCATAATCGGCAATGAACGGGTCAATAACATTTTCACGAAACTTTTTGCGCATATCCATCGAATAGAACGGGATTCCAATATGGTCCGCCACCCGACGCGCGTCATAGGCATCCTCGGTAGCGCAGCAGGATCCATGGCGGCTTACTTCATCGCGCGAATAGTCCCAAACATTCAGAAACACACCGACCACATCCGCGCCCGCATCCGCAAGCAGCGCCGCCATCACGGACGAATCCACTCCGCCACTCATTGCGGCGATGATGCGCACATCTTTCAGATGCGACAGATCAGGGGGCAATGCCTGAATCCCGGACATCGGCGAAGCCTATCTGGAAAAATATGAATTTACAGCGGATATAAGCACATTTTGCAAAGATCAGAAATTACCACTCGACGAGCACGCCTTCCCTTGCCAATTCAATCTCACATCCTTGCACCGTCCGTTTTTTCAGACTCTCGCCAAACACGGCTTCCAGAGCCTCATCATCGCGTGTTGGTTCATGATGGGTTAAAAACAGCTGACTGAATTTGGCCTTTTCTGCCATTTGTATACAGGTGTCGAACGTTCCATGTCCCCAGCCTTTTTTGGCCGGATATTCAGCTTCGGTATAGGAGGAATCGGCAACCAGCACATCCACGCCGCGCACCCTTTCCAGAATACTCCCGTCCTTCTGTTCAATCAGCGTCTGGTACATGGCGTATTCATCGTCCTCAGGTTCATAAATGTTATATGAAGGTTCGTGATCTCCGGTAAAAAACAAAGACTTCCCGCCATCGTCGATTCGATATCCGAAATTCACAACCGGATGGTTCATCAGCACAGGCGTCACCAAAGCATTGCCGATACTGACTGATTCTCCTTCCTTCAGTGAAACATATTCAATTTGGGCATTCAGTTCACATTCCCGAATTGGGAAAAATCGATACTGTAATTGAACCTGGAGAATCTCTTCGATGCTGTTGCCAGATACTGGATCGGAGGCACCATAAATCGACACCCGGTTTCCCGGCACAAACAACGGAACAAAAAATGGTAATCCCTGAATATGATCCCAGTGTGAATGGGTATTGAAAATATGCGCATGGACCGGCATTTTCTCCAGCAATGTCTGCGCCAACGGGAAAATACCAGTTCCCGCATCAAGAATAATCAGCTCGCCATCATCCGTCCAAATCTCAAGGCACGTTGTATTGCCGCCATAACGAACGGTTTTTGGCCCAGGAGAAGGAATCGACCCTCGAACACCCCAAAAACGCAGTTTCATGGTGCCTATTGCACCATGCTTTGCATATCGTGAACTTCATCCGATAAAGCATCCATTTTTGCAATGACGCCCTCGAGGTCCGAACCCAGACGTTTACGCATAAAATCCTGAAAATCTCCGACATAAGGATTGCCGCTATCGCCAAGATTCATGGCCTTCACCACTGTATTGGCAGCGGCCACAGTCAGCGTCATGTCCGATGAATCCTCGTTGCAATCCACGTGTGTGCGAATGCTATCAATCAACGTTGGCGGAAGTTGCCAGCTCTCGGCCAGCATGGCCCCGGCCTCGGCACAGGTTATCCCCATTCGTTCCATTTCGATTTGTGGTAAAGGGGATTGCTTTTCCCGGGCCTCATTCAAGACCCTGGCATAAGTTGTTGGCTCAAACTGTACAAACACCGCCTTGCCGAAATCATGGAGAAGACCGGCAACAAAGTGATCTGAAACATCCCGAAGATGTAGAAAATCTTTGGCCAGACGCTGTGCCATTGTTGCTGTTGCCAGAGAATGTGTCAAAAATGCCGACATGGGCAGTTCGGGAATACTCTTCCTCGGCAATGAATCCACCGTAGCAATACTGATCGCCAGATTCTTCACCGTATTCAATCCCAGATAAACCAAAGCGTGCTGTACGGAAGCTACATTTCTTGATAGAGCAAAGAACGCCGAATTCACCAATTTCAATATTTTCATGGTCATGATCGGATCACTTTCAATGACCTTTACCAGGTCTCTGGGTGAACAATTGATGTCAGCAGTCATGGACATGATCTGGTGTACGCTTTCCGGAAAAGCAGGCATGGATTCAACCATGGTCGATAATCGACGATGAAACTCCTCATCCATGTACACAGTCATGCGTACAACGAGCAAGAGTTATGCCGTCTTCGGATGCCTAAAATCAGGGCTATGAAATCTGTTTTGGAACCGGCAGTGTCAGCCCCATGGCGCGGCGCATCAGCATCCGCTTGACCGGGCCGCTGTTTCCCACAACCCGCATCCCTGCATCACGCAACAGTGCCAACCCCGGAACATCGCACGTAAACAAGTAATTAAAAGCCTCCATGCCGCCCATCACAGCCAGAATATCCGGCATGCGGTTGCGCATAAACCGGTTCAGCACATCCAGACTACCGTAGTCCTCCTCAAAGTATCGGGCATCGGTAATTTCCTGCGCCAATACCATGGCATCACGGATACCCAGATTGACGCCAAGTCCCGCCAACGGATGAACCTGATGCGCCGCATCGCCAATGAGAGCCATTCGGGAACGCACAATGTGCCGGGCAAGCTGGCTTCTGAGCGGAAACGCGGCACGAATCCCTGCCTGTTCAAGCTTACCCATGACCGGACCCAATGCCAATTGAAGCTCATTTAGAAAAGCAACATCGGGAAGCGCCATCAGCCGTTCTGCTTCCGTATCCTGCGCACTCCACACAATCGAACACAAACCATCTGTCAATGGCAGGAAAGCCAGCGGTCCTGTGGGCAGGAAACGCTGATAGGCGCAGTTCCGATGCGAGAATTGAGGCTGAATGGTGGCAACGATGCCCTGTTGCTCAAATCGGTGACTCCATGTGGGGATTCCTGCCTGACTGCGCAGCCACGAACGCCCGCCATCCGCACCGACAATAAGCAGTGTGGTAAAAACACGCCCATCATCCAGCGACACTTCCACACAGCTTGCTTTCCATTGTACCGATTCCACCGATGCCGGACAGCACCATTCGATATTTTCCGATGCATGGACAACCTCCAGCATGGCGGCTGAAAGCACACTGTTTTCCACGATATATCCCAATGACTCCAACCCTGCCTCTTCGGCTTCAAAACGGATGCTACCGAAACGCTGGTCATCCCATATCCGCATGCTGTCAATAGGGCCGGCCCTTTCCTTCACTAACGGCCAGACACCAATGCCTTTAAGCGCTTCGACTGTTCCGGCCACAATGGCGGATACCCTGCAATCACGTCCCAGCGACATGCGGGGCTCGGCTTGTACACGTTCAATGACCGTGATCTTCAATCCCGTGTTTCTAAGTGCACAGGCCAGAGTCAGACCCACCATACCACCGCCGATAATGACAAGATCGATGGCCTCGGGCTTTCTGACCCTTTTATGTCCTTCCTTCTGGCCGCGAGTCATGCGTCACCCCCCCAGTGAGCCAGCCTGCGCCAGTCCCGTGGTACGCCGCATCAGCCAGTCGCGTACAGGCGACAAGTATTGTACGCCAAGGAGCCCCGCGCCTCTTGCCAGTTTCGTGGGTAAAAAATCATTGGAAAATATGGCGTTCAACCCTTCCGTAAAAGCCGCTACGGCCAGATTATCGCCCATTCTTCGTTGACGATATTCTTCCAGAGCCACGGAAGACCCCACATCGCGCCCCGCCTTACAGGCCCGGGAAAGCGCATCCGCCAGTACAGCCACGTCCCGCAACCCAAGATTCAGGCCCTGACCTGCCACCGGATGCAGGGTATGGGCCGCATTGCCAATCAGGGCTGTACGTGGCGCTGTGATGGATGTGGCCATACGGAATTCAAACGGAAATAATGCGCGTGGCCCGGTTTCGGTCAATCCACCAAGATATTTACGCATGTCCGAACCCGCCGCAGCTTCAAGAGCACGCAGGAAATCGTTGTCATCCATGGCCATGATGCGACTGGCATCACGAGGCGTCAGTGTCCACACAATTGAGTAATACGTGTCATTCAGCGGCAGAAAAGCCAGCGGACCAGAGGGGCGGAAACATTCGTGAGCCACACCCCGGTGCGGTTTGCCCGGACAAACAGAGGCCACCAGTCCGAAACGGTTGTGATCCCAGCCCCGGCTTGCAATACCGCGTAAACGCCGGACCTGACTGCCGGAGCCATCCGCACCTACCAGCAAGCGGCAGGAGATACGGCTTTTCCGATTGTTCCGCACCACGTTCACATGCACGTCATCATCGGCGACCTCAAGCGAATCCATCCGTGTGGGGGTCAGCATGGCCACCTCCGGCGGTATGGTGGCATAAAGTGCGGAAAGGATATGCGCGTTCTGCGCCACATAACCCAGCGCATCAACATCCGCATGCGTCTGATGCATCCACACCTCGCCCCGGTTGCCGGGTTCCGCGATATGCACCTGCCGAATCCTTGCCACACCGAGTTTCTCAATCTCCGTCCACACACCAAGGCTTTCCAGATGACAGCGGGAACCGTGGGAAAGCGCAATCACCCGTTCCGGCTGACTGGAGGGGAATGTATCCACGGCATGTACCTCCACTATCGCCACAGAAAGGTCCATTTTCGCCGCTGAAATGGCCAGGGATACCCCAGCCAGCCCTCCGCCCACAATCACGATGTCATAAACTTCATGTGTCTGGCCTTTCAAGAAAGACTCCTTAGGGGCTCTTTATTCATACCTAACGACAGTTTTGACCAGTCATCATCGTTTTGCAAACAGGAATCTCTAATTGTCGGAAACACGCGTTAAGCTTGACACACACAGTTACGATGACAATGCTTCGCGCCGTTTTACCGTCTATTTAACTGTATGCCGGGATGGTGAAATTGGTAGACACGCCAGACTCAAAATCTGGTGCCCGCAAGGGCGTGCCGGTTCGACTCCGGCTCCCGGTACCAGAAGAGAGTTCAAAGACAACCCATAAAAGCCTGTAAGTCTAGTGCTTACACGCTCTTTTTCTTGACTGCCTATCCGACAGTGTTCTATACTGTCCATAGGAATACGAAGAAATTGACGGTACTTCTATTCGACTCCACTTTCTGGAATCGAATAGACACCAGGCTTTCGCTGCATTGAAATTAGGCAAGTTGCCATGTTCATCAACAGCAGCTTATTGCAAAGCCAGGCAAAAACTTGATCAGAGCACCCTTGAATCGATCCTCAAGCATACAGCAGGCATTCAAGCCATGGCCGATCCAGATCGTTTGAATGGCCGCCGGGTTATCGTTGTTGATGGGACAGGCGTCAGCATGCCAGACACCGAGGAAAATCAGGAGAAGTGGCCGCAACAAAGGCATCAAAAGCCGGGGGGGCGGTTTTCCTCAAGCTGCCATTTGCGCCTGTTTCAGCCTGCATAATGGAACCCTTCTCAGCCATGAAATCGGCAACAAGAAAAGTCATGAACTCCCCATGCTGCGCAAGCAATGGCACACCTTCAAACCGGGCGATATTTTCTTGGGAGATAAAGGGTTTTGCAGTTACTATGACCAGTCCAGCCTTAAGGATAGAGGCGTTGATTCAGTCATCACGCTTGCCCGGCGTATGTCTGTCACCGAGGCCGAGGCAGTCAGGATTCTGGGTGAAGATGATCTGCTGATTCAGTGGAAAAAGCCGGTAAGAAGACACAAGCCGTCCAGCTACTCGCAAGAGGATTGGGAAGGATTGGCGGAAACGCTGATACTTCGGCAAATCAAAGTGACCGTTAAGCAGCCTGGATTCAGAGTCTCCTCATTCTACATCATCACGACATTGCTGGATGCCGAGGCATATCCAGCCAGCGAGATTGCTGATCTTTATTTTCAGCGTTGGGATGTCGAACTGTTTTTCCGCGACATCAAAACCACCATGGGCATGGATATTCTGCGCTGTAAAACGCCGGAAATGGTACGCAAGGAAATCCTGATGCACCTGATCGCCTACAACTGTATTCGCCGCCTTATGCTTGAAGCTGCGCAGAAGAAAAATGTGACGCTGCGCCGAATAAGCTTTAAAGGCAGCGTACAAGCTCTGCGACAATGGGAACCGCACCTGAATCAAGCAAAGATGAGCCGTGATGAGCGCACTCGGTTGATACGACTGCTTATTGATTCAATCGCAGGAAATATCGCGCCAGATCGACCGGGCCGAAGCGAGCCAAGAGCAGTGAAACGAAGACCCAAGCATTTCCAATTATTAATCGCGCCAAGGCACGTGATGAAAGAGATTCAGCACAGAAGTAAATATCGGGCAGAAAAGGCTTAAGTTAGGGCCTGTTAACACTAATTGATGTTATCGACGATAAGAGCGAAATAGATGA
>CAZEMN010000025.1:0-17049 GCA_964513335.1 uncultured Zetaproteobacteria bacterium
CTTATCGTTTGGGTAAATATACCAGGGGATTCACGGGTGTGGGGCCCCGACGCACCTCGAAATGCAAATGAGGCCCCGATGCGCGTCCCGTACGCCCGGCCCGGGCTATGACGTCACCGCGTTTCACATGCTTGCCCCGGCGCACCAGATTACTCTGGTTATGCGCATAGGCCGTAAACATGTCGTGCGTGTGCCGAACAATAATCAGATTACCGTAACCTGTTAGCCGGCGGCTGGAATATACCACATCCCCGTCAGCAGCGGCTCGAACGGGCGTTCCTTCGGGAACACTGATATCAATGCCGTCGTGTGGCCTCCCATGCCTTCTACCGAATTTACCGGTCACTTTTCCCCGAACGGGCCAGTGCAAACGAACCACCCGGCGATGGCCGATCCTGGAAGCACTTTTATGCTGTCTGGACTTTACCCCGCCATAGTCAGGTCTTCTTTTTCCGTTCACGCTCCTGCTGCGAACAGTTTTTTTGTGCCTTTTTGGCAGGGGAATATAACTTGGGCGTGGTGCAACCCCACGCAGGTAAAGACGCTGGCCGGTATAAATAGTATAGGGATAATGAATATGATTACGCCGGGCCAATGTACGGTAATCCATACCATTTCGCTTACTGACGCTGTACAGCGTATCTCCTGCCCTCACCTGGTAAACCGCATCACTTTTACTCAAAGGTACATGTGGCAATGCAGTCCTGTAGCAGGCCGATAACACCAGCAGGCTCAGAATACAAAAAAATCTCAACGCCATAGCCACAGCATCGCAAAACCTGCAATAACCAGCATGGCTACTGCAATCGTCAAAATCTCAAAATGCCGCTCCACCAGCATCCGTAAACGCTCACCACCCCATTGCAACAAACCGCCCTCCAGAAAAAAACGGGCGCCACGAGAAACACATGTTGCCACAATAAAGCCGAAAAACGGCAATCCGAACGTGCCAGCGGCGATGGTCACCACCTTGAAGGGGATGGGTGAAAATCCGGCAATCAATACCACCCACAAACCATACTCACGAAACAACGCCTGCACATGATCAAATTGCTCCATCGCGCCATAAAAATCGAGCAGCGGCTGAGCCACACTAGCAAATAACAGCATGCCAATGATATACCCGATGCAGGCGCCAATGACTGATCCGGCAGTAGCCAGCAGAGCCAGGCGCATGCCCAACTCGGGGCGTCCCAATGCCAGGGCAATTAACAGAATATCCGGAGGAATAGGAAACACACTGGCTTCGATGATTGCAATGAAGAACAGCGCAGCCTGAGCCTGAGGATGTTCAGCCCAAGACAGTGTCCAGTGATAGCAACGCCTGAGCCATGCAGGTTTCAGAATATTGAAGCTCATGCTTTATTGGACAAGCGGTACAAAGGTGCATGCATCAAAATATTCTTCGGACCACGCACCTCCAAGCTTGCGGAAACGGGCGAGCACATGCTCTCCCTGCCGTCCTACCGGCATCACCAGCACGCCCCCCTCACGCAATTGATGCAGCCATGCCTCCGGTACCTTTCCACCCCCCGCAGCGACGAGAATTGCATCAAACGGCGCATACTCATCCCAACCTACTGTGCCATCACCGCATTTAAGCATTACATTGGCATGCCGCGCTGCGCGCAGGTTGTGGCGTGCACGTTCATGCAGCGAAGAGATGCGTTCAATACTATAAACCCGTCGGCATAATCGGGATAAAACCGCCGTCTGATAGCCGCAGCCCGTACCGATTTCAAGTACCCGTTCGTGACCTTTCAATGCCAGTAACTGGGTCATTTTTCCTACCATGTAGGGCTGTGAAATAGTTTGTCCCTCGCCAATCGGCAGTGAGGAGTCCTGATAGGCGTGACTGGCCAGAGCTGCATCGACAAACATGTGGCGTGGAACCGTGTTCATCGCATCGAGAACACGGGAATCTGTTATGCCACGCGTGACAAGTTGCTCCGCCACCATGCGTCGGCGAGGCCGTTCAAAGGCAAGGCTCATACCGTGCCGTCTCATCATTGAACCGATACGGAATGAATCTTACTAAAATGGTCGGGACGGCCGGATTTGAACCGGCGGCCACCAGTCCCCCAGACTGGTGCGCTACCAGGCTGCGCTACGTCCCGTAACATGTTACTTTCAGAACCACCGAAGGGGGCTGGCCCTAACTTTTACACACAAGTCGCGCCACAGCGAGTCGCCCGGTGGCCATATGCAAGGCGCGCCCTCACAACAAGGGTTGTTCCCTTGCAAGCGAGCGCAACGCAGACAGATGGCCGCCGGACGGCTCGCCCGAAGGGACCCCTTGCACACGGGCCATACCTGCGTTGCGACGCTTGCCAATGGAAACAACCATTATCTGCGCACCGCGCCCTGGTCTGACCCGCATGCAAGAATTCTGTGGCATGACTTGTGTGTAAAAGTCAGGGCTAGTCACCCAGCAATTGATGAATAGAAGCAAGCTCCTGACGAATATGTTGCAATGTATCCTGTGCCGAATTCTGCTCTACCAGTTCATCAATGTCACCATTGATCAGACGTTTCTTGGCGCCTTTAATGGTAAAATTCAGATCATAGAGAAGATGCTTGATTTGTAAAATAGCATAAATATCACGTTGGCGGTAAAAACGTCGATTCCCGCTTTTCTTAACAGGTTTGATATGACGGAACTCTGTTTCCCAGTACCGCAGCACATGGGGTTCAACATCACAAATCTCGCTGACTTCCCGAATGGAAAAAAACAGCTTGTCGGGCAGGTCGGGAACTGTGACACCTGCATTGCGAAGCGTTTGAACCTGGACGTTCATTGATCTTCACCAAGCACTTGATTCTTCAGAAGCTGACTTGCCCGGAAAGTAACGATCCGGCGTGAAGAAATGGTAATTTCATCTCCCGTCTTGGGATTTCGACCCCGGCGGGGACGCTTGTTGCGCACCATAAAATGACCGAATCCGGAAAGTTTGACGTCTTCACCCTGTTCCAGTGCCTTGTGAACCACATCCAAAACGACATCAACAATCTGACCGGACTCTTTTTTGGAGAGACCGACACGTTCGTGAACGACTTTGGCAATTTCAGCTTTTGTCACATGCTCCCCTCTTGTTATTACGGATGGTTAACTCACATTAGCTAGAAACCACTTGCGATCTTAACCGGAACTTCTTGTTATGTCAAAGCTTTTAGACATTCACCTTGGGAGAGGTGCTATTATTAAAAACACAGAACCTGTTATGCTGAATCTAGCCGGATCGGATATTTCCTCAAATTCACTAATACCTTCATAAAGAAAACCATATGCAGAGTCACACAGGCGGTTCGGATCAAGGCACGACGCGAAGGGAATGGTTGTTCCATTGCCAAGTGCCGTAACGCGGAACCGGACCGCCTGTGTGACTCCCTCCGGGCGAGCCGCCAGACGGTCATCCGCTGCGTTGCGCCGTCTTGCCATAGCTCGTGCTATACCCGCGCCGCCGCGCCTTGCGGACTGACCGCCTGGTGACTCGCTGCATATGGTTTTCTTTATGAAGGTATTAGTATGTGGAAAATGCTGTGCGAAAACAACGCATAAAGGCATCCAAATCCTTTTGCGGCAAGGCATTGATGCCGGCGGCAGCTTTCCGGCCACCGCCAGTCGGAAATTGCCGGCATAGTTTATCGGCGCCTTCTTTCAAAGCCAGTGGCGCCCGCACGCTGATGCGGTATGCACCGCGATTTTTTCCATCGGTTAATTGCATGGCAACGGCATGCGCGCGGTCCGGGTACGTGCGCGCCAGCTCATTGCTGAATATTCCTGAAACTCGCCGGGCCCAATTTTCGTCCGGTAACAAAAACATTGCGCAGCGGCCGTCCGCGAATTCTGGCTGCATTTCCATAACCCGGCATCTGTCACCATCCATGCCCTTTTGTAACACCCGGAATGCATCATCCTCTTCAATGAATGCAAACGGATTTGAAAAAGGCTTCATCCGCCGGTACAACTCTGATGGGTGGAAATAGAGGTCATCTACCGTGATACCATAGCCATTGTAGTTCAAGCATTCACCCAAATGGCGTAATTGTTGCAATTGAACCTGATTGATGTTGAGTGGTGCGGAAATATGGCGGGCAATATCATGCAGGTTATCGCCAAAGGCCGCCACAATAGCCCATGGCAAGTATTTGCCTTGCAAATATTTATTTACCAGCAAGCTGGTGCATACGTCCGGGGCGGTATTGATATACGCTTTCAGGTTTGAATGATCGGGAATATCACCGGCAAAATGATGATCAAACCAGAGCACCTTAGCTCCTTCGTCAAGCAAACGTAACAGTGCTTTCCGGTTTTGATCCAGTGAAATATCCAATACGCAGACGATGTCTTTTTGTCTGACGTTGCGCCTGGCCTTCTTTCCGGCGGGCACGCACCGTAACAGATCAATATCCCGTTTAACGCCTGTAATCAGTTTGGATTCGACGGGATGGTCCAGACGTAACTGATGCAGCGCACACAGCCCATCTGCATCACCATTAAACACATCAAATTGGGCCATAAGTTCTTATTTATCTAGGGCCTGTTAACACTAATTATGATCGTGGCGACGAGGCTGTTTTTGTGGCTATGCAAGGCATTTCGAACGAAGTGTGCCCGAGGCACATGAGCGAGGAATAACCGAGCTGCGCACAAAAATGGCCCCTCCCGAAGGGCCGCGTCCGGTTCGCAAGCAAAAAGACCGAGGCCATTCGGCGTTACTCGTCGTTCATTTGGATTCGCCAAACTTCTCTCCTCGCGTCTTGACTGGCCTCATTTGGGACAGCTGCGCCTCGTTCATAATTAGTGTTAACAGGCCCTAACTCAGATTATTCAGAAGAAAGCGTAGACTCAATCAGGTCGGCAAGCCCCTGCCCGACATCGAGCATCATATCCTCATCTTCAGCTTCAACCATGATGCGCAATTTGGGCTCAGTACCAGACATGCGCACGCTCAGCCTGCCCTTACCATCTAACCGTGTTTCAGCCGCTTTCATGGCCTGCTGCACCTGAGGTTGCCCTGTCACATCCATGCGTCGGGACAACACAATATTCCATAATTTTTGTGGATACAGTTGCATGCCGGAAGCCAGTTCAGACAATGGCTTTTCCTGATCGCGCATGGCCGCTAGAAGTTGCAATGCTGTCAACAGACCATCGCCAGTGGTATTACAATCCAGCATGATAATATGACCGGATTGTTCGCCACCCAGATTGCATCCCTTATCACGCATCATTTCCAGCACATAGCGGTCTCCCACACTGGCTCGGTGCATGCCAAGTCCAAGTCCGCCAAGATAATGCTCCAAGCCCATGTTACTCATCAGCGTGGTCACTACGGCCCCGCCTGTCAGCCGATCATGACGCAACAACTGCTCCGCCAGAGCCGCAATCACACGATCCCCATCCACGATAACGCCATTGGCATCGCAGGCAATCAGCCGGTCTGCATCCCCATCCAGCGCAAAACCCGCGTCCGCACCCGTTTCCACAACACGTGCGCACATACCCGCCGGATCGGTTGAGCCGCAGGCCAGATTAATGTTGTGACCATCCGGCTCCGCATGCATCACCACAACGCCGCAGCCCAATTCATCCAGCAATCTCGGCGCCACGTCATAGGCCGCGCCATTGGCACAATCCACCACCACCTTGAGCCCATCAAGACGGAAACCGCGTGGCAGCGACGCCTTACAAAATTCTACATAACGGCCACGCGCATCATCCACGCGAAAAGCCTTGCCAATATCGGCGGCATCCGGAAGAGATGGCAAATCATCCAAGCATCGCTCAATTTCCTGTTCAATTTCATCGGGTAATTTGAAACCGTCCGCACCAAAGAACTTGATGCCATTATCTCCGGCCGGGTTGTGGGAAGCGGAAAGCACCACGCCGGCATCCGCACGCAGACTGCGCGTCAAATAAGCCACGGCAGGCGTCGGCACCGGCCCAACCAGTAGCACATTCATTCCCTGCGCCGTAAGCCCCGCACATAATGCCGATTCGATCATATAGCCGGAAAGGCGGGTATCCTTACCGATAAGGATGTGTGGCTTGTGATCCAGATGCCTGGTCAGGACATGCCCCGCCGCCCGGCCAAGTTTCAGTGAAAATTCAGCCGTCATCGGTTCCTGGTTCACGGTACCCCGCACCCCGTCCGTACCAAAATAGCGCCGCATTATTTTTTCCCTCTTTGCCGTTTCAGTTCGTGCAACAGTCTGCCACGTACAGTAAATTTGGTATTGGGACCGACCAGCCGGATACCCTTTCCGGTAGGGCTCTCCACACCGACCTTCATCTCAAACGGTCCCACTTTAGCCTCTGGAAGCACTGCTGTTGTTTCCACATCCGAAAGCGCGTCCAGCCACACTTCCGGACCGGAAAGTACGGCCATAGCCGGTGTTACCCGCACATCGACGGCTTTCCATCCCTCTGGTAATTCAAGGCGTGGTTTGACTGCGATCTCTCGTTTGATCACCCGGTCTACCTGCAATTGCAGCCGGTCCGGTTGCAGTTTCTCGATGGTTAATCCCACAGGAAGACGAATGACCGACACTTTCAATGCCCGTTCCACCACGCCGGGCTCCTTCAAGCCCGAAGCATCGAGCGGCACTCGTAAATCCGCATGTTCCAGACCGCTTAGCCTCGCCTGCAGACCCGTGAGAGTGATGCGCACATGATCCGGCAGGTCATTCACAATCACCATGTCGGATGGCAACCCCTGCACCTGCAACGGCACATCCATGCTCAGCGAGCCAATACCCTGCCCATGCACCTGTACCCACAACACAATCGCAATCAGCACAGCCAGCAATTTCAAACCACTGGCCCGCAGAAATTGCATTGTCTTCGCCATCTAGTGTCCCATCCCGTAAATTCGTACACTATCAGTGAGTGCTGGCGGGATGTGTGGCAAGGCACGCGAGTGCGGGACTGGCCATAGCCAATTCAAACGAGCGCAACGCAGCCGCACGCCCGCCAGTGCTCGCCCGAAGGGAGCCGCCCCAGGGAACCAATGCGGCGCAAGGTGAATCGAGCTTGCGAGAGAGAGGGTGCCCTGGGGTATTGCGTCCCTCGCCAAGGGCGCGCCATTGCCTTCGGGACGCGCCTTGCCCTGACTCCCTGGGGCGGCTCTGATGGCGCACGAATTTACGGGATGGGACACTAAGCCTGCCCCGAAGCCATCGTCCGCGCGTCAGCCTGTGACAGCCGCTGCATCAAGCGACCTCGCAGGGCATCCCGATCCAGCGGACCACTCACCTTCCCTTCTTCCGCCAAACGCACGTGACCGGATTCCTCGGATACTATAATGACCAGCGCATCGCTCTCTTCAGTCAGGCCGATCGCGGCCCGGTGCCGGGTGCCAAATTCCCCGGACAATGCACTGGCCTGAGCGAGAGGAAGCAAAACCCGGGCCGCCATCACCCTGCCGTTCACCTCCTCCCGAGGCTGCACAACCACAGCACCGTCATGCATCGGTGCCTGGGGGCAAAAAAGTGCCTGAATCACATCGCTGCGTACCGGCGCGCTCATTTCCACGCCCGATTCAAACAGATGCTTCAGCCCCGTTTCACGCTCAATCACCACCAGCCCTCCCCATCCCCGGTGGGATAGTGCGAAAGCGGATTCGACCAATGCATCGACCAGCCCGGTATGTGCGCTTGCAGTGGCAAGCGGATTTACCCCGACCCGCATTAGCGCCCGGCGTATTTCATGCTGGAACAAAACCACCAGAATAATGATAAAAGCCGAGAAGAAGTGGCCAAACATCCACTCCACGGTCAACAAACCGAAAAAACGAGCCAGTTCATAGACGACGACCACCACGGCCAGTCCGATAAGCATTTGCACGGCGCGCGTGCCACGTATAAGCCGCAGGACAAAGTAGACCACCACCGCTACCAGAGCAATGTCCACGATATCGCGGATGCCAAAGTACCAATTCTCCATATCAATCAGGATGATACGCCCGGACTGGATTCAGGCAAGCAACGGCGTATTGCCGAGGCAATTCTCACCGCTCTTGCCTGAGTTGCCACATCATGCACGCGCACGACATCAGTGTCCGCATAAACACATGCGGCGACGGCAACCGCCGTTTCAATCTCCCTGTCATTTACCCGGGATCCCGTTAATTCTCCAAGAAAGAACTTGCGCGACACGCCCATCAACACTGGAAACCCCAGCTTTTTGAAGCGGGGAATGGCTGCAATGAGAGCCAGATTATCCTCCAATTGCTTGCCGAAACCGATGCCGGGATCCAGCAGGATGGCACTTTCCCGAACCCCCGCGGCCACGCATATCTCCACGCGGGCGGCAAGAAAGGACTCCACCTCATCCACCACATCATCATAATGAACGTGATTTTGCATCGTTGCCGGCGTACCTCGCATATGCATCAGGCATACATCCACATCCGCTTCAGCCACTATGTCCAACGATGCTGAATCTCCCGCCAGTGCGGTTACATCATTCACCATCACTGCACCGGCCACGATGGCCTGCCGCATTACCTCCGCCCTGGATGTGTCAACAGATACACACATCTGCCTGCCGCACAACGCCTCAATCACGGGAATGGCCCGCGCCAGTTCCTCACTTTCCGGAACTGCTTCTGATCCGGGCCGTGTGGACTCACCGCCGACATCAATGATAGCCGCACCTGACGCCCACATGTGTTCGGCATGTCTAATGGCATCATCAAGACAGGTATACATGCCGCCATCCGAAAACGAATCAGGGGTGCAATTAAGCACCCCCATCATCCATACATCGCCATCGGCTGGCGCAAACCAGCGGGATGGATTCAACTAGTGTCCTGTCCTGTAGAAGAGCATACCATCAGAGCCCTTCGGGCGAATTCTGGCGGGCGTGCGGCTGCGTTGTACTCGTTTGAATTGGCCACGGCCAGTCCCGCACTCGCACGCCTTGCCGTACATCCCGCCAGCACTCGCTGATGGTGCGCTCTTCTACGGGACATGACACTAAGCTTCCTGGCCCGCCCCTTTCGACGGTACATGCCCGCCGGTTTCAGGCGCGGATGCGCTTGGATGCTCCGGCGGCTTGGGCTTTTTTTTATCCCTTTTCTCGGTGCGTACCAGCTTCTTGCCTGCCATCACCTGATCGATTTCACCATCTTCAAGCGTTTCATACTCAATCAGTGCATTTGCCAGAAAATGCAACTGATCGATATGATCCTCAAGAATCTTCTTTGCGCGGGCATAGTTCTTATCAATCAGCTTACGCACTTCGATGTCAATCTGCTGTGATGTCTTCTCGGAAATATTCTGGGTTCGCGTCACCTCACGGCCAAGAAACAATTCGGCTTCCTTCTCGCCATAGACCATCGGACCCATAGTATCCGTCATGCCCCACATCGTCACCATATTGCGGGCGAGTTGCGTGGCGCGCTCGAAATCATTGGATGCACCGGTGGTCATCTGCCCCAGCACCAACTCCTCGCCGAGGCGGCCACCCATCATAATGGCAATCTGATCCTCCAAAAATTTACGGTCATGGTTGTATTTGTCCTCTTCCGGCAGTTGCAAGGTTACGCCGAGCGCCATGCCGCGGGGGATAATGCTGACCTTATGCACCGGATCGGCGTGTTCCAGATTCTTGGCCACCAGCGTATGCCCCCCCTCATGGTAGGCTGTAGTTTTCTTCTGTTCATCAGACAATAGCATGGAGCGGCGTTCGGTACCCATCATCACCTTGTCCTTGGCCGATTCAAAATCAGACTTGGCCACATTATCCGCACCGAAACGCGCGGCATTCAGTGCTGCTTCATTCACCAGATTGGCCAGATCGGCACCGGAAAATCCCGGCGTGCCACGCGCCAGCACTTTCACGTCCACATCACTGGACAATGGCACCTGCTTCATATGCACGCGCAAAATCTCTTCGCGGCCATTCAGATCCGGACGCGGCACCACCACCTGCCGGTCAAAACGTCCCGGCCTGAGCAATGCCGGATCAAGCACATCGGGCCGGTTCGTAGCCGCAATAAGAATTACGCCCTCATTGGACTCAAAACCATCCATTTCCACCAGCAACTGATTCAGCGTCTGTTCACGTTCATCATTACCGCCACCAATACCCGCGCCACGATGGCGCCCCATGGCATCAATCTCATCCATAAACACAATGCATGGCGCATTCTTTTTAGCCTGCTCAAACATATCCCGAACGCGCGATGCACCGACACCGACAAACATTTCGACAAAATCAGAACCGGAAATAGTAAAAAACGGAACCTCTGCCTCACCCGCAATCGCCTTGGCAAGCAAGGTCTTGCCGGTCCCCGGCGGACCCACCAGCAGTACCCCCTTGGGGATCTTGCCGCCCAGGCGGGTAAACTTCGTCGGATCACGCAGGAACTCGATCACCTCGGTCACTTCCTGTTTGGCCTCATCGCAACCAGCCACGTCATCAAACGTAATCTTGTTCTTCTTGTCCTCATTCAACAGTTTGGCGCGGCTCTTACCGAACGACATGGCGCCGCCACGCCCTCCCATGCCACCGCCCTGCATCTGGCGCATGAAAAACACCCATACCGCGATCAGGAGCAGCATCGGGAACCAGGAAATCAGTATGGACAGGAAAAATGGCACCTCATCCGGTTTGCTCACGTCCACTTCCACATGATGATCAATCATACGCTGGGTAAGACCGGGATCATCCGGTATCGTCACCTGATAGGTGCGCAAATCTCCCTGCAGGTTGCGGTATTGCCCGCTGATCTCATGCCCCTTGATTCTGGCTGTCTCCACCATGCCGCCATCCACCTTCTCAACAAAAGAGGAATATGACATGCCCTCACCCCGCCGCTGCGGCGGGTTAAACATGTTAAACAGGCTGACCATGGTAATCCCGATCACCAGCCATAGCAGAAGATTCTTACCCATTTACCACCAATCCTTTTGTTCTATATATTTTCTGATGACCACTACCATCTTCCATGCTTTGTAGGGTGTCGCTACAAGTATTTCAACCGTCACACCACAATTACCAACAGAATAGGCTTCAAATATGAAGCCATGATGAAGCTGCATCGCCTTCTTTAACCTGCATTATTCAAAAATACTGCGGCTTACCGATGCAGACTTACCTCTGCCGCGGAAAGTTGCAAGCCTTCACCCCGATGCGACAGGCGGCAGCGGGACAGATCAATCCCTCCCCGCCCCCCTTTCCACAACCATGATTCGGCCAGTTCGATATGGCGCCGGCCCAATACAACTCCCTCGCCAAAAAGCATGGTCATCATATGCTGTAACACGCATGCCCTGACGGGTCCGGGCATTTTCCGCCAAGCATTCCATGACATGCTGACCATACCTTGCCTCTGCTGAATTCCCGCTGTGCTGGCCTGCCCATTCAGTATAACTGCAAGTCTGGATGCCTGTACTTGCCAACGGCAAAACAAATCCGACGGATCAATGTTATTTTTTCTAATGTATGGAAAAAGGTGGTGGCGAATATGATTTCGCAGCAATGTTGTATCCCGATTGCTCGCATCCTCCAGCCATCGAACACCAGCCTGGCGAAGCGCTGCCTTTAATACAGATTTGGGCACTCGCAACAACGGCCTGACTATGCTCAAATGATCCAGTTCCCGCACTGGCTGCATCCCCGCACAACCCGTCACGCCCGCACCTTGCAACATACGCATACAGACGGTTTCAGCCTGATCGTCCCGATGGTGTGCCAAACAGAGCGTTCTGAGTCCCTGTGCTTTCGCCCAAAGTGCAAACTGCACATGCCGGGCTTTTCTCGCTGTTGCCTCACGGTTGCTTGCAGATGTGGCATCAACACTGGCGCTGTGAAATTCAATGCCCCAGATATCCATCTGCCTTCTCAGGGAATCCGCCTCTCTTGCGGAATCGGCATGCCAGCCATGATCCACATGCCATGCAATAACCTCATGTCCTGTATGATGCAGAGCCAGCAGCAAAGCTGTGGAATCGATACCGCCGGAAAACCCAACAGCCAAACGTTCCGGCAACCGGCAATCTTTCAGCCAGGCCGTCGCTTGAGACAGAATTGGGACAGAACCAACCGGGCTGGAATTCATTAGAGATTCAACAGCAATCATATCAGAATCAAGGGATTTCAGTGATGTGCCCACTGGGACAACCCTTCTCTGGCAATCAGGTGAACAGCTTCGGAAGCGGGATCAAGCACTTCATATACCTCGAGGTCAACACCGCCCAGACATGGCTTGCCAACGCGTACAATAAACATTGGGGCTTCCTCTCCTCCTCTGGTTTCAATAACAATCAGGTCGAAAAAACCATCCGGCAGACGGAAGCCCCGCAACACCCTTTTGGCACTGGCGCGATCCACATGATATTCACGCACATCTGCCTTGTGACGTATGGATGATGTTAACTCCGTCAGTACCGGAACAGTGACGGCGAATCCGTTATTGTAGAGAAGCTGCACCCGGTGGCCGGTACCCGTATCCACTGTTTCGACGCGCACGCCGCCCAAAGGAAGCGCGTCGGCTTTGTGATCGCGGTAGGCAATTAATCGCCCCGCACCACAATCCCGCGATACACCTGATGCCGCCTGCGTCAATCCCAGGCTGAAGGCAACGCGCCGGTCTCCAAACTTCTTATGCTGCTGCCGGGCAAAATGCCAGTCCCCAGTCATCGCCATGCACATGGATACGGCCGGCATATTGTTTTCCCGCCCGGTTTCCGCCATATCCTGATACCATTCCCATAGCTGTCTGCGAAGTGCAACGCCCATTTGCATAAGAAGGGCAACAGGGCCACGCAGCACACAGCCCGATGCGCTTAACTCATCCAGAAAAACGCCATCTCCACCTTCCAGTAAATGTAAAATACCGGTTGAAAAGGACTGCTCCAGGAAACCTTGCATACTTGTGCCATGCATGGCACCCATGCCGGCCAGATAATCCGACCATTCAACCCGCAGACAAGCCTGTTTGCCGGAAAGCCGTTTCCCGCCATGCAGGGACTGGCTAAAATCCGGTTGCAGGAAGACGATATTCCCTTCCTTGTATGCCGTTTCCAGCGTACGGTCCGCCTCCTTGCCGTGTCCCCTGCCTGCCAATTCGGACCGCTTGTCAAACCAACTGCGTTCAGCCTGACGTCTCGCCACCTCTACCTTCACATCTTCCTCAAATACCCGAAAAGCATTGAGCGTAATCTCGTCATGCTGCCAGGGGGCCGCTTTTTTAAACTTGCTCCCACCCTCAATCTGATCCAGCAACCATGCGGCAAAAGGATGGTCCCGCAAGGACTGCAAAGGTTCTACCAGTTCCTTGCATACCTTCCCGGGCCTGGTCAGCAACTGGTCAAGGCGTTTGGCATCCATCGCCCATTGCATCCATCTTCCCTGACCGCTCCTGCCCGCCAAATCCTTGAGCGAAAGGCGGGCCCAGCTACGCTTGAGCAAATGATCGCCCATGCGATCTTGTCCCAGCAAACCCAATATACCTGCCTCGTTTCTGGCTCCCACGCGGGAACGCAACTCCCGCATGCGTGGAACAATGTCCGGCTCAAGGCCATAAGCGGCAATAATATGGCGTGCATCCCCCAGTAACGCGTCCGCCGGTTGGCGGTGAAAAAAGACCATGGGCGTCACCGGGACAATCATAGCCTCATAGGTTGAAATACGGGTAACCTCAAGCGCTCCCTCAACATTCTTTTTCAGAAACCCTTGTAGCGCCCAGAGATACATGCCGCCAATCACGCTCATGACCACATGGTCCGTTTGCTCTGCATGTTCATCCGGCAGTTGGCCAATGGCGGCGCGTAACAGTTTCAGAATGAGGACGTTCACCGCCTGCACCCAGGGTGCAATATCTGCCTGATCCTGTTGCCATGACTGCTGCCACAGCCCGTTCAGGAGCCGATACAGGCCGACACCGCCCTGTTCATCCGCACCCCAATGGTGCAGCAGGTGTACGGGAAGATGGGGGTAGGCTTTGCGCAAGTGCTGTATCATGGCGCGGGAGACGGCATCAGGCTGCGGTAACTGGTGGGCGGATACTTTCGTCTCCTCAACCACATAACGGACCATGTATTCTTGTAGCCTTCGCACTGACCCGGTCAATATCCTTACCAGATCCGAATGAATACCGTACGGAATATATTCAGCGGCGTCCTCGCCTACCATACGTAACGGTAATCGCCGCACATCCAAACGGCAGCGGCTGGCCGGGGATTCACCACGGTTCAGGATGGGCTTATACCAACTCCACCGATACTGAAAATAGCCTGACGACAGCATTTATTCTCCTCCCCGTCATTTACTAGCGCCAACATAAATAAAACCACATGCAGCGAGCCGCTGGGCGGTCAGTCCGCAAGGCGTGTTGACGCGGGCATAGCGCGAGCTATGGCAAGCCGGTGCAACGCAGCGGATGGCCACCTGTGGGGGCTCTGCGCGGGGCTTTATTTATGTTGGCGCTAGCATATACCCTGCATTCAAATCACCTGCGTTGCGGGGCGCCTGCACGTCCCATAGCATGCGCTTTCCATGAATACCGCGCCACCATTGAGCCATATCGTCGCATATTATGGCAAGCGTATAGCCTGTCATTTGCTTCAAGGCAAGGTATTTTACCATTTTTTTTCAGGTCTTTTGGGATTGCTGTTCTATTCCGCTACACCAAACATAGCACACGCCGTCATTGTCACCACCCTTCCGCCACTCGCCGGGCTGGTATCCATGCTGGATGAAAAAGCCAAAATTTATTGCCTTTTGCCTCCCGGCGCCGATGCTCATAATTTCCAGCTTACGCCCAGACAGGTGCAACAAATCAAGCACGCGAACCTGCTGCTCCGGGCCAGCCGTGATGACGGCCATTGGCCGGGCCTGAGCATGGCGGCACAGCAACTTGATCTATGGCCCAAAAAGGACCACGCATGGCTGCTGCCATCCGAAGTCCGGCGTATCCTCCCTTTATTAGCGAAGAAATTACAGGATATTGCACCTCAGCGTCGGCAATCCATCACACAATCGCTGAAGCGGGCGTTGCGTATCTGTGATGATCTGGAAACAGCCTGGAAACAGGCATTGGCGCCGCTCCGGCAACGCGGCGTTATAATGCAACATCCCGCATGGCGCAGGCTATGTGAATACTTCAAAGTACCGGTTCGGGCAGTGCTGGAACCCCGTCACCATGGCAGCATTCGCCCTCGCCAACTGGAACATGCGCTTAATTTTCTCCGTACACATACGGGTGTCGTTCTGTGGGGCAGTTTGCATCACCCCAATCGGGGTCTGGTATGGCTGTCCAGGCATAGCGATAGAAGAGGTGTACTTCGTTTTGATGCTCTGGGAAACTGCAATATGACATGGAATCAACTGATGCGATGGAACATCAAACAGGTCCCCTCATGAGCACGCCGTCTGTTTGCCTGAATCACATTAATGTTGGTCACCCCGAACAATGGATTCTCAATGATATCAATCTCATCGTGGAACCCGGCCACTTCCTTGGAATTGTCGGGCCAAACGGTGCAGGGAAAAGCACGCTGTTGCACGTCATTGCCGGGCTCATTGAACCGGATACCGGCCATGTCGATCTGTTCGGTGAGTGTCTATCCCGTTTCAATCGTCGAAAATTACTGGCGCAAACAGGATTCTTAAACCAAAAACAGGAAACGCCATCCATGTTGCCAATGCGCGTACGCGATGTCGTCGCCCTGGGACTGGCCACATATCCTGCCCCTCTATGGAATTTCTCCAGACATGAAACAAAGGTGCAACAGGCGCTGGCATTAACCGGCACAGAAGCGCTTGCAGAAAGAGATTACAGAAGCCTGTCCGGTGGCCAGCAGCAACGTGTACGTCTGGCCCGTGCACTGGCCACATCCCCGCGCCTGCTGTTACTGGACGAGCCCGCTGCCGCTCTGGATACGCATGCACAGGAATTACTTTACAGGCTGTTACGGCGCATGTGCGATGAACAGGGCACAGCCATCATTATGGTTGAGCACGACATTGCCGCTATCAGCGGCTATGTAGATTCCGTTGCCTGCCTGAACACACGCATTCACCATCATGCCATGCACGGGGAGACGATTCCCGAAGAAGTGTGGCACGCCATGTATGGCGATCACATGCATGTCGTAGCGCACGACTCGCACTGCATCGGATGCCAGAACCAGCATGAAAACACGGGTGACGCATGAGCGGATTCCTTGCCAGCGAGGTCATGCGTGCCGCCCTGTTCCCGTCGACGCTGATTGCCATTGTTGCGTCCGGGATGTCGGTAATGATTCTGGCGCACCGGCTGGCTTTCCTGGCAGTGGGCGTTTCCCATGCCACGCTGGCCGGATTGGGTCTGGCCGTGGTGCTGGCTTTGCCATTACTCCCCACAGCTGCAGCAACGGCAGTGATCGTCTCCCTGATGCTGGCATCCATGCCACGCCATCGTGGCCTGAGTGACGATGCGGGGACAGGCGTTTTGTTTGCCGGCGCCATGGCGCTGGGCATCGTACTCCTCTCTACGGCAAGTAAATATGAAGTCGATCTGTTCGGGTTGCTCTTCGGCAATATCCTCATGGTCTCGGAAAATGATCAATACTGGCTGATGTGGGGAAGCAGCATGGTGATGATTAGCCTGATATGGGCTGCACGTCCATGGTGGAGCATTGCCTTTGATGCGAAAACAGCCGCCGCATCCGGTCTGCCGGTTCACCTCTACCGATTGCTGCTGTACGCCATGGTCGGATTGTCTGTCGTCATGTGCGTCAAGCTTGCCGGAATTGTGTTGACCACAGGATTACTCGTCCTGCCAGCGGCCAGCGCATGGTTTTGGGGCCGGGGACTGTTCGGCCTCTGGCTCATCAGCCTGCTTATATCCCTTGTTGGCACATGGGCGGGTTTATTCCTCTCGTACATGCTGGATTGGCCGTCGGGTGCAACCGTGGTACTGACATTATGCACTTTCTTTGGATTGAGTTGGGCAGGATCGTGGCTGAATCAAACCCTCTTCGGAGGTTCACCTCAAAGGATATTTGACTAGGGCCTGTTAACACTGAACAACCCTCGACTACAAGTCGAGGGGT
>CAZEMN010000026.1:0-16929 GCA_964513335.1 uncultured Zetaproteobacteria bacterium
CGGGCGCGGCGGTAGTAGCCCAGTCCCTCCCATGTCTTGAGTACATCATCCAGCGAAACGGTAGCGAGACTTGTGATATCCGGAAAGCGCTCAAACCACGTAGCAAAGCGAGGCAGTACCGTCTTGACCTGCGTCTGTTGCAACATGATTTCGGAAATCCAGACCATATATGGCTCATGCGTCTTACGCCACGGTAAGTCACGGGCATTTTTTTCATACCAGGCAACTAGAAGCCTACATTGAGCGGAAGACAAAACGGTCCTCCAGCACTTCAAAAGTGAGATAGAAACTGACCCGGTCCAGTCCCCACGATCTGGGCAATGGCCGAAACGGTGCTGCGGCATGAATGGCGGCTATGGCGCTTTCATTTAGCTGCCGGATGGGGCTAGGGCGTAGAATTTCGATGCCACCCAGTGAGCCATCGCGTTCGATGGTCAGGCGCATCAGCGCCCGGCGTTCCTCAGTGGGGTATTCGCGGTAATTGGCCTGACCCGGCCGCCATTGTTCCTCCAGCGCGCGCACCAGTAAATGGGCATAGGGCGCGAATTTGGCCTCGCGCGTGTTGATGGGGATATCGGCCTCGCGTGAGAGTGCTTTTTTCAGCCGTCGTTCACGCTCGAAATCGCGTGACAGTTCCGCCATCGCCATGCTGGATGGCATCAGGTTGGCCATAGGTATGGGTCGCCGCAGTTTGGGTTTCGGCTTTGGTTTCCGCTTTGGCGGCGGCGGTTTGGTATTTTCCAGCATGGGACCACGACGCGCCAGAGTGCGGGTGCGTTGCTGCGGTCTGGGTTTCGGTGCGGGCGGTGGTGTACGCGGAGCTTGCGGCGCAGCCGGCTTTGGCGGCTGACGGCGCTGGCCGATCATGGGACTGCGGGCCGCCCGGGTTAACTGATCCTGAGCGCGGGCGCTGGAACCTTGCGCTGTCCGGTTGGAGATAGCATCGGCTTTTTTGGGAGGTTTGGTGGGTTTCGTTTTTTCCGGGTTGAGTAGCACTACATCCATGGATTTCGGCAATTCGTGTTTAGGTAACGGTCGATCGACGTGTTGCCATACAATCAACATAGCCAGTAGCACATGGCAGGTGATAGACGCCGCAAAAGAGGCGCTCCAGCGTTTGCCCCCTGGCGTGTGTTCCGGTCTATCCATCGGTTTTGTAGCGTAAGCGGGGAGTAATATAAGCGGCGATGGCACCGTTAATCCAGCCGGTGACGCAGGAAATGAGCAGGAATGGCGGCAACAGATAATAAATTGCCGACTGCTGGATAAAGAGGGATTCCACCACCACAAACTGTGCCAGCATGTGTGCAAGGGCACCCAGAAGGCTGACGCTGATGAGGCTGATGCCGGGCATCCAACGCCATGCAGCAAGCATGATAAAAGCAGCAGCCAATGCTCCGCTGAGGCTCATGACAAAGGTGGGTGTTAGCATGGTTCCGATTAGCATGCTGCCCGCGAACACGCGGGTAATGGCGAGCGCCAGCGCTGCTCTGGGTCCGAGCAACACCAGTGTAATGAGGGTAATAACGTTGGCTAACCCCGGCTTGAGCCATGGGCCGAGGCCGGGAAGGCCCGCTTCCAGCACATGCATGCTTACCGCCAGCATTAGCAGCGACATCCATTGAGCCTTGTGCTGCAAATCTTCCAGCGGTGGCCGGGGCAGGATGGTTTTATTTATGAAGGTATTAGTAGCCTGCATCACGCTACTCTACCACGGCATCGAAGCGCTTGGCATCGCCACTGATGGCTACCAGAATTTGGTTGGGCACACAGGCAATTATATCGCCAATTTCATGCTTGTGGCCGGCGAGTATGCAGAGCTTGTTGCGGCATGGAGACTCAAGGAAATACACGCTGTTACCGTCAATCACGATTTCGGAGTCGCCCAATTCTCCCCTCGCCATAAAATAAACCGGCTTATGTGCATGCAGAGGATATTGTGCCAGTTGTGTCTGACCATGATAGATGGTGACCATCGCCTCTCCCTTGCCTGCCAGCGCATGCACGAACTGCCATGAGATTCCGATACCAGCCAGTACCAGCAGGAGTAAAAAACGGTCGGCCCATGTGCCTTTCATGATCTGTCTCAGATTTGGGCGTGGCGGAGAATCAGGGGTTGGTCTTGCCATGTGGCACACTGTAACAGTAGCCGAGCGATTTAGGACCTGTTAGCAGGAGTTCAATGATGAAGTCGTAAAAAAGCCATCCGCGCCCGTCCATGGGCGCTATGATGACTTTTTGCGAAGCCATCAGCCAATAGGTGATAAAAAAAGGGGCGGCCACCCGTCGGCAGCCGCCAGCGGTTCAAGAGAACCGCTCTTACCTTGATTTAGTTCACGCTTTCCGGTTTGTCAACTTCGGGAGTGTTGCTACCAAATTCGAGTGCTTTCTGGTAACAGCGTGCTGCCTGCACCCAGTCGGCTGTCTCCGCGTGCCAGTCGCCGAAGGTCTTCCATGCCAGAGGGCTGGGATGGGATTTTATCAGTTCCTGCATGTGATCCATCGCTAAACCACCCAGGTCCGCATCATGCGCAAGCTGTGCCCGTAGCCAGGCCCGGGCCGGAGGCATTTTTATATCGTTGATCTTTTCCAGCTTGCGATAGGCTTTCAATGCATCCGTGCGCAGGATTTCATACAGTGCAACGGCAATGGTCTCATCATCATGCGTTTCAAGGTGTGCCGACCAGAGCTTGTGGCAGGATTGTACGTCACCCTGTTCGATCAGTGTTTTTCCGAGGGCCAGAAGGATATTTCCATCCTCCGGCGTCAGGCGGTGTGCTTTTCGCAGATACTCCAGTGCGTGATCCGGTTGCGTTTTGGCCAGCGCCATGTAGGCGGAGGTTAGCCGGGGCCGGATGCTGGCTGCCGAACGTCCGCCCTTCTTCCACATATCTTCCAGCAGGTGGGTCAGCATTGCCCAGTTTTCTTCTTCTTCAGCCATGTCGATCTTGCGCTGCAAGGCCAACGGAGCGCCTGGATGAACACTCAGCCAGGCCTCAAGATGGGCCTTGCGCGTGGCAAGGTCCGGTTTCGGCGTGGCCGACGGATCAGTGACGATGCGTGCTTTTAACGCTGTGAGCAAGGGGTCATCATCTGAGGACGGCATGGTGTGTTCGGTCACCGGTGTGGCAAACACACGCAGCAGGGCATTGCCCCAGCCCGGCACGATGCCGCGTGTTTTGCGGAAGGCTTTGGCGCCGAGGTCGCCGCGCAAATCAACCAACTGCATTAGCCCGTCGCGCAGACGAGCTTCTCTGCGTTTGCGCCCACCTGAACGAAGCACCTGCCAGACTTGGCCGGGGCCGGCAAGAATGGCGGAAATGATTCGCCGCAGCATCCATGTGAGTCCGAGCAACAATAGTAGCAATAGAATGAATGGCCCCTGACGGGTTTCAAATATCCATCCAAACGCCTCAATCTTGAGAGTCTGATCGGCCACGTTCGGGAACAGGGCCAGCACGCCGGCCAGTGCCAGCGCCAGGGTGAGCATAATCATGGTACGCATTAGATATTCTCCAGCCAACTCGCGGCTTTCGCACGCATGGCCGTGATGTCTTTCCGGATGTTGTCAAGGCGCTCTGGCAGGGCAAGATCAGCATCATCTCCGAATTGTTCACGCAAATCGGCAAGCAAATGCCGCCAAGTCTTGTGTTCCGGCCAGATTTGAACGGTTAGTGCATGCGCAGTGTTCAAAAGCCGTATGCGCAGTTCCGTCAATGCCTGCTGCTCCGGCGTAGGAGCAGGGCGCAGATGAAACTTTTCGATCAGCCAGGAAAATGCAGGGTTTTCCGGCTTGGGGATGATGTCCTGATGTTCCGGTACGGGAAGGGTCGCCGCCAGCCGCTTTAACCGTGCAGTCCACGCAGCCAGTTTATCGGTATCGTCCGCTGCCAGTTTCCGCATGGCTTCCGCTTCGTTTCGTTCGTTTTCATTCAGCATGGGAAGCAACGCAATGTCCTGCCAGAAGCTGGCCATTTGCGCTAACTGGCTTTGAGGGTTGGCGATCCAGCGCAGGCGGGTGCGTAATTCCAATTGTTGCCTGGCATGCAATTCCTGACGCAATTCTGCTTGTTTATTCTGCAGTGTCTGCATGCTGCTCTGTAGTTTTCCCATGGCTGTTATCAGCGCTTCGACCTCTTCTGACGAGGCTGCCGACGGCATTGTCGGCGTATTGGATGTAGGGGGCGACGGTTGAGGTGTGGCTACGTGGGGCACGGGAGCCTGCATAGGTTCAGGAGGAGCCTCTGTGGGGGTTACAGATACAGGAGCTGTAGCTTGTGGTGGCGCTGGTGCTGGCGCGATATTTGTATCGCTGACTTCCGCCGGTGATATGCGGTTCATCAGCGCATCTGCCCACTGCTGACGCGTGTTTTCCGGCAGCAGAAACCATCCCAGCGGCAAGGCAGCAACGATCAGCAGCAATACCAGCCAGAGTTTCCCATGGGAAGAGGAACGAACAGCGGCTTCTTCCGCGGGTGTTTCCATGTTTTCCTGTGATTGGTCCTGAACAGGCGTGGCTGCTTCGGGCGTGGACTGATCTTCCAAACCCTGCACTTCTTCCGGCGCCTTGCCGTTTGCGGATTCAGCCATCGTTAAGCCAGCGGGCCACGTCCAGGGCATGATAGGAAAGGATGATGTCGGCACCGGCACGCTTGAAGCCAAGCATGGTTTCCAGCACCACGCGCTGCTCGTCAATCCAGTTTTTTTCTGCTGCTGCTTTAATCATGGCATATTCCCCGGATACATTATAGACGGCCAATGGCAAATGTGTCGTATCTTTCACCGTGCGAATGATGTCCATATAAGCCAGGGCAGGCTTGACCATGAGAATATCCGCTCCCTCTTCCACATCCAGCAGGGCTTCACGCAACGCCTCGCGCGCATTGGCCGGATCCATTTGATAGGTGGCGCGATCGCCAAAGTCGGGGGATGAATCTGCAGCATCGCGGAAGGGCCCGAAATAGCCGGATGCGTATTTTACCGCATAGGACATGATCGGTACATTCTGATGCCCGGCTTCATCCAGTCCGGAACGGATGGCGGATACCATGCCATCCATCATGCCGGAGGGAGCAATCATATCCACACCGGCATCGGCATAGGACACCGCTTCCTTCCGCAGGTTGGCCAGCGTGGCGTCATTATCCACGGTGTCGCCATCAAGCACACCGCAGTGACCGTGATCGGTGTATTCGCAGAAACAGGTATCGGCAATGACACATATTTCCGGAGAAGCGTCTTTGGCGGCACGAATGGCCTCTTGTACGATGCCATGCTTGTCCCAGCCGGAAGAACCCGTGGCATCCTTTTCCTTTGGGATGCCGAACAGAATGATGCCCGGAATTCCGAGTGATGCCACTTCTTCAACCGCTTTACCAACAGCGGCGAGCGGGATACGGGATACGCCCGGCATGCTGGCGACGGGCACGGGATCGCTAATGGTTTCATCCACAAACATCGGATAAATAAAATCATTCGTTGAGAGTGTGGTTTCTCTCACCATATTGCGGATGGCCGCGCTCTGCCGCGTGCGACGGGGGCGAATGACCATATCCTGTTTATGCATGCAATTCTCCATTGGCCGTCATTTTTTGGAACCATAGCTCCAGGCCATCCAGCATGGAGGCAAAACTAGCCTCTTTTGCCACGACCTGCACGTCCAGATTAAGAGCGCGGGCTGCGTCAGCAACCTGCCTGCTGATGACGGCAATGGCAGGCCGGTTTGCAAGCGCCGTCTCGCCGATCCGTTGCGCATAATGCTCCGCCGTTCTGGAACTGCCGAACAGTACGGCATCAATTTCGCCATTTTTCAAGGACTGGATGACGGCGCTGGCATCATCGTTCGGACAAATCGTGCGGTAAGCCGGAACGAGATGCACATCCACACCTGCTTCTTTCAACGTTTCAGGCAGCATGTTACGCCCCTGTTCGGCACGGAAAAATACCAGGCGCATGGGCAGGCCATGTTGCCGCCATGCATTTATCAGGTCTTCCTGTGAAGCGTTTTGCGGCATCCATGTTATCCGCACGCCCCGCCCCTCAAGTGCATCCGCCGTGTGACGGCCAATGACAACGACGGGTACGGACTGGAAGGTAGAAATAAATGTGTCACCCAACGCCTCAGCGACACAATTTACACCGTTGACGCTGGTAAATAATGCTTGTACGCCGTTGCCCCCAAGCAGTTTGACAGATCCACGCACGGATTCGGCAAGGCAGGTGACGGCAAGGCAGGGGAAAGCAATCGGTACGCCCCCGTGCTGGCAAACACGCCTGGCAACACCCTCAATCTGCCCGGAAGCTCTGGTAATGAGGATGTGTTTGCCAGTCAGATTACCCATAACGACCTATGCTGCATCAAGCCATGCTGCATATCCAATATGATGATCCCGTAAAAGCCACCATTGTGTCCATAGATGAATTTTTTGCTCATAAAGGTATAAGCCGCATGCAATTGATTCCGCACGGGAAAGATGTAGTATAAAAATATGAGCGACAAAAAGATGATGAAGAAAGCGCAGGATATTCTGAAAAATGTATTCGGTTATGACACCTTCCGGCCGGTGCAGGAGGATGTGGTGGCCGCCATGTTGGCTGGGAAAGACGCCTTTGTACTGATGCCCACCGGCGGCGGCAAATCATTATGCTACCAGATTCCATCCATTGTGCTTGAGGGCACGGGGATTGTGGTGTCTCCCCTGATTTCCCTGATGAAGGATCAGGTGGATGCGTTGACCCGCTGCGGTGTGAAAGCGGCCTATTACAATTCATCGCTGAAAGCTGAGGAGGCCAAGCAGGTGTTGGCCCGATTTTCCGCTGGCGAACTGGACATGTTGTATGTGGCGCCGGAACGTTTGCTTTCCCAGACTTTTCTTAAAACCCTCAAATCGATTAAGCTGACGTTGTTTGCGATTGACGAAGCGCACTGTGTGTCCCAGTGGGGGCATGATTTCCGGCCGGAGTATGAGAAGCTGGGAACCTTGAGGGAGATTTTCCCGAACGTGCCCATTCTGGGGCTGACGGCTACGGCCGACGAGCACACACGCAAAGATATTCTGACGTGTTTGAGTATCACGCATGCGAAACAGTTTGTTTCCAGTTTTGATCGCCCGAACATTCGTTATCTGGTAGCGGAAAAACGTAAGCCCATGTCGCAACTGCTTGAATTTCTGGACGATTGGCAAGGAGAGTCCGGCATCATTTATTGCCTGTCGCGCAAACGTGTGGAAGAGGTCGCGGTGCACCTGCAACATCATGGGGTTCGTGCGGCCGCCTATCATGCGGGTATGCCGGGGCGCCGCCGTGACAAGGTCCAGGAGGATTTTTTGCATGACCGCATTCGCGTGATCGTCGCCACCATTGCTTTTGGTATGGGTGTGGACAAACCGAATGTACGTTTTGTGATTCACCATGACGTGCCCAAGAGCGTCGAGAGCTATTATCAGGAAACGGGTCGGGCCGGGCGTGATGGCATGGAGTCCGAAGCAATGTTGTTATATAGCTCGGGTGACGTCAATCTCGTTCGGCGGTTGATTGATAACGTGGAAAGTAAGGACCAGCGGCGTATCGAGATTCACAAGTTGAACAGCATGATCGGTTTTTCCGAAGCTCTGACCTGCCGCCGCCGGGTGTTGCTGGGCTATTTTGGTGAGCAACTTGAAGAACCTTGCGGCAATTGTGACATATGCCTGAACCCGCCTGATACCTTCAATGCCATCAAGGAAGCGAAGCTCGCGCTTGCCTGCATCGCCGAGTTGGAAGAGCGATGCAGCAAGGGGTATGTGGTGGATATTTTGCGCGGTGCCAATACGGCTCGTATCCGGGAACGAAAACACGATAAGCTCAAAACGTATGGCAAAGGCAAAGGCATGGGTGCGGATGAATGGACATCCATTCTGCGCCAATTGATTCATCGCGGATTTTGCACACAGGACATCAGCCAGCATTCAGCCTTGAAAATCATGGGTGCCGCCAAGGGTATTCGTAAACAAAAAACGTTGATGCTGGCCAAATACGAACCCGGTGTGCGGCGTGCGTTCAAACGTCCGCGCATTCATCATGGTGACCCGGTGTTTGCCGAGTTAAGCAAGCTCAGGGGCAAGATGGCCCAGGCTGAAAGTGTGGCACCACATGTGTTGTTCAACGATACGTCGCTGGCCGAAATGAGTGAGAAGCGGCCACAAACGCTGGACGACCTTTCCGCGATTAGCGGCATAGGTCAGCATAAGCTTGAGCAATATGGAGAATCGTTCCTGCAATTGCTTCAGCAGCATTCGGCTAATCCGCCCGAGACCCTCACCGGGCCTTCGGCAGAGGAGACAACGCCTCGGACTCAAATTAACAGGCAGTCCATCAATGACAGCCAGATGTTTACATGGGCCTTGTACAAGGAAGGCGAATCCCCCGCAGGTATTGCGGCAAAACAGGGCATCAGCGAGGCCTCAGTGATGAAACATTTAATCGCGCTGGTGAAGGCCGGTTATAATGTGGACGTTCGTACCCTGATGGGTGACACGTTCGATGAAATCATGTCTTCGCTGGAAGGTGCTGATGAATATACGGGGCTGTCCGAGATCAAACGCGGTCTTTCAACGCCCGTCAGTAACGAAGGTTTCCGCCTCGTGCTGGCATGGCGTGAGGTAGCGATGACGGCCTGATTTGCCCTGCATGATTTACACATGGGCCTGAATCAATCATCACGGCGATTTACGAATAATACAGGTTAGCCCTTTATAGCCAGGCATCCAGTTCTTTTCGCCGCTCCAGCGCATACAACTCGTCACAGCCACCCACATGGCGGTCATTGATAAAAATCTGGGGAACAGTGCGTGCGCCACCACTTCGCCTGAGCATTTCATCCCGCCTCGAAGGTTCGAATTGTACGTTATATTCAACGAAGTCCAGGCCTTTTTTCTTCAGCAGCGCCTTGGCCCGTATGCAGTAGGGGCAAAACGAACCTGAATACACTTCGACCGTTGCCATATCCATAATCTACTCCTTGTCGGCTATGCGTGCCAGTGAAAACGCATGCATGGGTTGTCCCAGAGGTTTTAATGCGCGGCAAGCATAGTGCAGTGTCGCGCCGGTGGTGCGGATGTCATCCACAACCCACAATCGTCTTCCCACATCCGGAGAAGCAAGGTGGTCGTCTGTCACCCGGAATGCCTTACGCACATTGTTCCATCTTGCTGTACGAGACAGGGACGATTGCCTTTGTTGCATGCCCGTACGCCTTAAAATCCGATAATTCATGCGGCTTCCTGTAGCTTTGCAAATCATGTTACATAAATCAGCCGCATGATGACGGCCTGCTTTCCGCATGCGGGAGACGGGCATGGGCACGGGAAGCAGAATGTCCTGCGGTGAAAAAATTGTTGCAAGCTTTGTTGATGCTGCCCGAATCAGCCATTCCAGTCCTGCATCATTACCATGCAGTTTCCACGCCAGAATAGCCGTGCGCACAGATCCGGCGTAGGTGTACAGGCTAATCGTCCGGGCCTGTGGCGGTGATTTCTTCAGGCAACGGCCACAGGGTCCCGGTGCAATGTCTTCGGGCATGGCCTTTCCACACAGATGGCAAACATGTTTTGGCCATACATGGATCGTATGGGCGCAGTCCGCACAGCAAGTCTGGTGCGTCGTAACCGGTACGTGGCAAAAAACACAAGTCGGGGGCAGCAGCGTGTCCCGCAAGTGGTTAACTCCTAATGACAGGAAGGTTGACAGGGGTAGCATGGCATCCAGCATGCCTGTTATGCCTGACAGCTGCAATTGGTTTGCCCCCGTGGCCACATCCCGTCGGCGTGTTTTTACGCACAGCCAGCGATTTGGTGTATGGATTGAAATAGACGGGGCACGGTTGCTAAATTTTTCATCCAACGATTATCTGGGCTTAAGCTTCCATCCTGCCGTCCAGAAAGCAGCCATCGAAACCATCCGGCATGATGGTTTCGGCAGCGGTGCTTCGCGTCTGGTAAGCGGTGATGATCCGTTGCTCCACGAACTGGAAGATGCGCTGGTTCGCTGGAAGGGATATGAAGCGGCACTGGTTGTGGGTTCAGGCATGCTGGCTAATATCGGATTGCTGAATGCGTTAGCGGAGCGTGGAACGCACCTGTTTTGCGACAGACTCAATCATGCTTCACTGGTGGATGGCGCACGTCTGGCCCACGGCACAACCCACCGGTATGCCCATCTTGATCTGGGTGGACTGGAACGATTGCTTGAAAAATACCATGCATCACGGCGCATCATTGTCAGCGATGGCGTGTTCAGCATGGATGGAGATTGCGCGGATATTCATGCCCTGATGCAGTTGGCGGAGGCCTATGATGCGCTTGTGGTGCTGGATGATGCACATGGCCTGGGTACAGTGGGGCCGGGTGGACGCGGCCTTGCGGTGGAAGCGGGCGTGCAGGGTCATGCACGCCTGATTGAGGTTGGCACCTGTGGTAAGGCGCTGGGTGCGTATGGTGCATTTATTCTGGGATCGTCGGAGATGATTGAAGGACTGCATCAACGCTGCCGCACCATGATTTATTCCACGGCTTTGCCCCCATGCGCGCCGTCCGCCGCGTTGGCTGCCCTGAGGGTATTACAGGAAGAGGATCTGTCACAAACATTGCAGGAGAATGTAGGAATGTTTCTCCATCTGGCGCACCGGGCAGGGTTGCCGCTAGTTGCATCCCGCACGCCCGTTCAGCCATTGATTCTGGGTTCCGATGAGGTGGCATTGCGGGCATCCTCCCGGCTGCGTAAACATGGTTTTTTTGTGTCTGCTATTCGCCCGCCTACGGTGCCGGAGGGGACGGCCCGGTTACGCATCACCCTCTCGGCGGCGCATGAGGCTGAACATATAAAACACCTGATAAAAGCCCTTGTTATGGTCATAAACACATGAGGCCAGCATTGGTCTTTGTGCCCGGATGGGGACAGTCCGGTAAGGCTTGGCATAAGCAAAGCGTATATTTTTCAAAGGACTGGCCGGTACAAGTTGTCAATCTTCCCGGTCACGGCGGTGTGCCGGATGCACCGGCCGGAAGCTGGCTCAAGGAGCTCAGCAATGCGTTGCCAGATCAGCCATGCATTCTCGTTGGATGGTCGCTGGGTGGCATGCTGGCCATTCAACTGGCGCATTGCTGGCCGGAAAAACTGGTCGGGCTTGTGCTGGTCTCTTCCACACCCTGCTTCCGTGTAAAATCGGATTGGGAACAGGGATGTTCCGACGAGCAATTCCATGCATTTGAACAGGCGCTGGAGCATGATCCAGACAAATTGCTCCGGCAATTTTTCATGCTGATGCTACATGGAGATACAGTGTCGCGCGGGCGTTTTAATACCATTGCCAAAGAGGCGGTGGACCGGAAGCATCCGCCTTTGCCGGAAGCATTGCGGTCGGGCCTGAAACTGTTGGACACACTGGATTTGCGCACTCAACTGGCAGATATTTTGGTTCCAACGCTGGTGGTGCATGGCACACAGGATCAAGTTGCACCGGTGGACGCAGGCCGCTATCTGGCCGGGCATATTCCTGACGCAAGCCTGCATATCATGGAATGCGGCCATGCCCCGTATTTAACGCAAGATAAAACATTTAACGAATATCTGGAGCAATGGTGTCTGAACATCATATAAATTCATATCGGGTTGGTCAGCGCTTCTCGCAAGCCATGACCACCTACGATGAACATGCCGTGTTGCAGCGTGAGGTGGCCCAACGGCTCATTACGCATATTGAATTTACCCGGTTGAAACCGAAACGGATTCTCGATATTGGTTGTGGCACGGGGTATTTCACCGGATTGCTACGAGGCCGTTTCAAACGGGCGCATATTGTGGCATTGGACCTGGCTGGCACCATGACCGAAGCGGCAAAAAAGCAGCATGTTCGTAGCTTTCCATGGCAAGCCAAAACGCAATTTACTACGGCGGATGCACTGGCGCTTCCTTTCCCTGATGCCGGATTCGACCTGGTATGCTCCAACTTGACTATGCAGTGGGTTACAGAACCCGAGCGGATGCTGGCAGAGATGCGGCGTGTGCTGGCACCGGGTGGTTTGATGCTGCTATCCACCTTTGGCCGCCGCACCTTGTCCGAGTTGCGTCAATCGCTGGCATCCATCAAACATGAATATGCAGGCCTGGTGCTCCCCTTCCCCGATGTTACCAATCTGGGCAACTGTCTGATGGAATTGCCGGTGGAATTGCCAGTGACGGACGCGGATTTATTCACGTTGACCTACCCGGACGCCATGGCGCTGGTGCGTGAACTCAAGGCGTGGGGTGCATCCGCCAGTGCTATATCCAACCGGCCCGGCGGTCTTTATGGGCGTGGTCTGTTGCGGCAACTGGATGCGGCGTACAACACTGCACATCAAATGGAGGATGGCCGTGTTCGTGCCACCTTCGAGGTCTTGTATGCGCAAGCCTGGTATGCCGAAGTGCCGCATACCTATGATAATGTGATACCCATCCAGGTTGAACATGGGGGTTAGTGTTTTTATTACCGCCACCGATACGGATGCGGGCAAGACTTTTGTTACGGCATCACTGGCGCGCGCGCTTGCGGAAACAGAGCTGAGGATATGTGCCCTGAAACCGGTGTGCTGTGGCCGTGCCGCCGGTCAAACGAACCCGGATATCAAGGCTTTGCTGCGTGCGCAGGGGATGCCGGATACGCAAACGGATGCCATCAACCTTTATGATTTCACCGGGTTTGCCGCGCCCGGCCAGGCGGCGGCGAAAGAAGGCAGGCGCATCGAACCTGAAAAACTGGTGCAGTGGTGCGATGCCAGGGCTAAGGAGCATGACGTTACTCTGATCGAAGGTGTGGGGGGAGTGATGGTTCCGTTAACGGAGCATTTTCTGGTCAGCGACTGGCTGGCTGCCATGCCGGATTGTGTTGTCGTGCTTGTTGTGCGAACACGGCTCGGTGGCATTAATCATGCCTTGCTCACCCTGAAGCAATTGCATCACATGGGCCGTGATCCAGCCTGGGTGGTGTTGAGTGATGCCGATGGGTCGGGCCAGGCCATGCTGACCCGGCATGCGGAGGCCATGTTGCCATTTTTGCCTCCCCGCACACAGCAGTTATTACTTTCTCATGTGCCTGAAGTGGATTATGCTCCACCACAATCGCTGGCCGGACTGGTTGGCGATATTCAAATGCGGACGAGGGAGGGATATGCGCGTTCTGATTGTTGAAGACGAGGAAGCCATTCAGGGGATTCTTGCTTCATTTCTGAAACGGTATGGTCAGGAACGGGGTGTTGAAATATCCGTGAAGGCACTATTCGATCCCGTTCAGGCATTGTTTGAACTTACGTCCAGTGGTGATTCCTATGATCTTGTTCTTCTGGATGTGCGCCTGCCCAAGCTGACAGGTGACGAGATTTACAACAGCTTGATACAGGTTGCGCCCGGTGTGCTGGACCGAGTATTGTTTGTCACCGGTTACCGTCAGGATGTGGAAGATCGGTTTCCCGGCCTGAACCTGCACATTCTGGACAAGCCATTTCGCTATCAGCAACTCATAGAGTCGATTGATAAAGTCATAACTTAAGACCAGTAGTGCCAAAAGCCAGTAACAGGGCCAGCAAGGGCGGCGCCGAATTAATACGTCCCTCGGTTATCCAGCGCATGGCCTGTTCACGGCTCACCCAGCGGGAGCGGATATCCTCATGTTCCTCATCCAGTCCGCCACCGCTGCCGCAGGGCTTGTCCGCATCCACTTCGCCCAGATACAGGTAAATACGCTCGGATGATCCGCCAGGTGTGGAGTAATAGCTACCCAGAGGCCGAAGTGTTTCCGGCGCATAACCTGCTTCTTCAACACATTCACGCCGCGCGCAGGTCTCGGGATCTTCGTCTTCATCAATCATACCGGCCACGATTTCGATCAGCCATGCATCTTTTTCTTCAACATCACCGCGCACAGCCGGACCGATACGGAATTGTTCGATGAACAGTACGGTATCTCTGGCGGGATCATAAAGCAGTACGGCCACGGCATCGCCACGTTCAAGATGTTCACGCACGATGGTCTGTTTGCCGCCATCGAAACAGTCATGTTCTACCGTATAGGCATCGAGTTGAAAGAATCCCCGGTACAAGGGATGTTTTTCCTTCATTTGAAAGTGCATTGTTATTTCCTTTTATTTAGGCTTTGGTTTCGCTATTTGTCTCGACATTTTCCGGCACGAATCAAAATGTGTTATCGATGTCCATCATGCCACGGCGTAGAGTACAAATCATGTATCTACACGCGGAACGGGCATGATACCGTGTATTATGGCGAAAAGTTCAACAGTATCAGTCACCTGCTGGGAGCCATAGCAGCGACAGGTGGCCTTGTAGTACTGGTGTTGACTGCCGTCCGAAGCGGGGACGTGTGGAGTATCGTCAGTTGCAGCATTTACGGTGCCACATTGATGAACCTGTACCTTTCCTCGACGCTGTATCACAGCATAAGAGGTCGAGCCAAGCCCTTCCTGCAAAAACTCGATTATGCTTCGATCTACCTTCTGATCGTCGGAACCTATACGCCGTTTACCCTGGTCACCCTGCGTGGGGGCTGGGGCTGGAGTTTGTTCGGCATCGAATGGGGGCTGGTATTGCTTGGTTTGACGCTGGACATGTTACATCGCAAGGGGTCGCGGGCCGTACAAGTGGGAATCTACCTGCTGATGGGGTGGCTGATCGTCATCGCGGTTCCCGAACTGCTACAGGTTCTTCCTGACGCAGGATTCGCCCTGCTGATGGCCGGTGGACTTTTTTATACCGTAGGCATCATCTTTTACGGCATTGATGAAAGGATGCGGCATGCACATGGCATCTGGCACCTGTTCGTGCTGGCCGGCAGCACTTGTCATTACTTCGCGATACTTCTCTATGTTGCCTGAACACAACGACCATATAAAAAAACACCCCGCCGAATGATTGACATTG
Source organism: uncultured Zetaproteobacteria bacterium (assembly GCA_964513335.1). GTDB lineage: Bacteria > Pseudomonadota > Zetaproteobacteria > Mariprofundales > Mariprofundaceae > JAUZQZ01. The sequence goes on from CAZEMN010000026.1 coordinate 14,947, forward strand.
GGCGGGGTGTTGAAATCAGGTCTGCTTACGCAAACAATGATTTAGTCAGGCATAACATTCTGTGCCTGCGGTCCTTTCTGACCTTGCTCAATATCGAATGACACCTTCTGACCTTCAGCCAGACTTTTAAAGCCGTCGCCCTGGATGGAAGAGAAATGCACGAACACGTCGTCACTTCCATCATCCGGCGCAATAAAGCCGAAGCCCTTGGAGTCGTTAAACCATTTTACTGTACCTGTAGCCATAATAAAAATACCTCTAATCCATTAATAAAATATTATTGCATGCATGTAATGAAAGGATGTTCGCAGGGAGAATTGTTTCCAAGATGACCAAGACCTGACATAAAAATTATGCAACGGAGCGCACTGTAAGGGATTGTTGACGGAAGTGTCAACAAATACTAGTCGTTTATCCGCCCGCTGTGTGAAATGTGCCCAGCCTTTCACCCAGCAGTCGGGCTGCGACAAAGAATACGAGGATTCCACCAGAGACGGAGATGCTTAACCAGATGATTTGAGAGATTTTTTCATGGTCCGGAAATGGCCAGAAATAATCGAGTAATAACAAAAAAAGCAACATAGGCATGCAGGCGGTAACGGCACGTGCCATTCTTTTGAGACTTGCACTGTCCAGCAGGTGCATATGTTTTTTACGCAGATATGCCAATAGCAACGCTGCATTGACGAAGGAAGCCAGCGATGTGGCCAGCGCAAGCCCGATATAGCCCAGCGGCCACATCAGGAGCACTGCCATAATGATGTTGGCGGCTACACTGATCGCAGCATAGCGCATAGGCGTTTTGGCATCCTGCTCGGCATAACAGGCGGTGGAAAGCACGCGTGTCCAGCAAAAAGCAACAAGCCCCAGCGCATAGGCTTGCAGGGTGTGGGCGGTGGCAACGCTGGCTGTATGCGTAAAACGCCCGTGCTCGAACAGGGTGGTGATGATGGGTTCGGCCAGGAGCAGCAGGCCCAGCGCCGCAGGCAGGGTGATCCACGTCAGCCAGCTTAACCCCTGCCGTAAGTCCTTGAGGGCGGCATCGGTTTGTTGATTGGAAAAGTGTGCGGAGAGCGTTGGCAGCAGTGCCGTACCCATGGCAATGCCGAACAGGGCCAGAGGCAATTGTACGATCCGGTCCGAATAATACAGATAGGACACCGCGCCGACCGGTAAGAGTGTGGCCAGAATGGTTCCGACAAGAATATTGATTTGTACCGCTGCCACACCAATCACGGCAGGACCGAATAATTTCAGGGTACGAATGACAGGCGGGCTCCTAAAGTTCCATGCCGGTCTGGGTAGCCAGCCAATGCGTTTCAGGGCCGGAAACTGAATGCCAAGTTGCAAAGCACCGCCGGCAAGTACGCCGATGGCCAGTGCCAGTGCCGGGTTGTCAAATGAGGGCGCCAGAACGATAGCGGCAAAAATGAGCGAGATATTCAGCAGCGCGGGGCTGGCTGCCGCCACGGCGAATTTGCGGTAGGTGTTGAGCACCGCCCATGCCATGGCCGCCAGCGAAATCATGGCCATATAGGGAAACATCCACCGTGCCAGCATCAGGGTTTGGGACCACCGTTCCGGCTCATCGTGGAAGCCGGGGGCGAAAACCAGAAGCAACAGCGGCATCAACGCCATGCCCAAAACTGTAAAGATGAGTAAAACAAGCAGCAGCAGACCTGCCAGTGCATTGAGGAAATCGTGTGCGGCAGCTTCACCCTGTTTGCGTTCATCGGCGAGAACCGGCACCAGCGCAACAGTGAGTGTTCCCTCGGCGAACATACGGCGGAAGAAATTGGGCAGCTTGAAAGCAACAAAAAAGGCATCCGCCAGCAGCCCCGCACCCAGTACGCGCGCCAGCAGGATGTCGCGCACGAAACCCAGAACACGGGATACCAGCGTCCAGCCGCCGACCGTACTCGCTGTTTTAAGCAGCCTTCCGCTTCCTCCGGTATTTGACTTGTCCGCACCCATGATGATAAT
>CAZEMN010000027.1:0-16613 GCA_964513335.1 uncultured Zetaproteobacteria bacterium
AGGCAAGTCTCGATGATCCAATGGCTTAAAAATGGACAGCACACTCATTTCATAATCAGTCAGTCTTTCGCTAATCCTGTGAGTTCCCACAGGCGCTGAACTTCCTTCTTCAAGTCAGCCACCTCTTTTTCCAACAGGAGCATGCGATCGGACTCCATCTTGCTGCCGCCCGGCGAGCCAGCCATTCCCTTCGCAGCGACTTCAATCTCCGGCTCGCCGCACAACAGATGCGCATAACGATCTTCCCGTTGCCCGGCGGTGCGCGGAATTTGAACCAGCAAGGGTTCATCGCGCCCCATAAGCTGCTCCAGCAATACTTGCAACTCTTCGGTATCCTCAAATGTGACCATACGGCCTGTATTGATACGAATTTCATTGAGGGTGAGCGCACCGCGCAGCATCAGTACGCAGATCACAGCCCGCTCTTTGGAGGAAAGCTTTAATTTGCGTGACAGATGGTGTTCAAAGCGGTCCGCCCGTCCATCCATACGCGCAGTCACCAGCCCACGGCCCCGCAAGCCATTGACCACGCCACCCACTTCACCATTGCTCAGACTCATCACCGGCACACGGCTGCTCTTCTGGTTGCAAGCTGCCGTTAAAGCATTGAGCGTAAGGGGATAGTAATCCGGCGTGGTCATCTGCTTCTCCATCAGGCAGCCCAGCACTCGCGCCTCATGCTCTGACAACATTCCTTCAACTGATTCTTCGATCACGATTTAATTCCACCTTTTCCAGTTTTACCCGCATCATAGATTTAAAGGCCATGTTCATTCATTGACTTCCGGTCATTGAAATCATCGTAGCCTCCTTTTATCTTAACACTGCTGAGCGTAACCTGCCACCATGTCTGATATTGCCGTGGCCCTGGTGCATCATCCGGTGCTGAATCGACTGGGTGAGCCGTCCACCACAGCCATTACGTCTATGGATATTCATGACTTTGCACGCACCTGTGCGTTCTACGACGTGGCACCCGTTTATCTGGTGCATCCGGCGGCAGGGATGCATTCCATGGTGGCTGATATTACCGGTTACTGGCTGACAGGCGATGGTGGAAAACGCAATCCGGACAGGCGCGAAGTAATGAAACAAATTCGCATGGTGAACACGCTGGAAGATGTGCTGCAGGATGCCGATTACAGATTGTGGTATACTTCCGCCAAGCCGCCGGAAGGCCGGATGCGCGAGGTCAATACACTGGCGGAACAGCCCGGTCCTCATCTCATTGTGTTCGGCACGGGTTGGGGCCTGAATGTGAACGAAATGCCGGAACCAAATGGATGGTTGTCACCGATAGCCGGTATCGGTAAAGTGCGGCACCTTTCTGTACGGGCGGCTGTGGCCATTTATCTGGACCGATTGATTCGGAACAAGCAACCCGTTGAACAGGCGTGAATGTGGAGGCAAGACAATGCGTGCGTTGGATGATGTAACCAGGGATCAGTTGCGTGATGATATTCCGGATTTTCGCGAGGGCGATAACGTTCGTGTGAATGTCCGAGTGGTGGATTTCAAGGATACCAAGAAAGGCGTGGAACGCCGTGAGCGTTTGCAGGCCTATGAGGGTATTGTCATCGCACGCCATAATAAGGGGATTTCCAGTTCTTTTACGGTGCGTAAAATATCCGGCGGGATTGGTGTGGAACGCGTATTTCCGCTGCATTCTCCGATGCTGGAGAGCATCAAGGTGGTACGCCGTGGCCGCGTTCGCCGCGCCAAGCTCTACTATCTGCGCGAATTGCGCGGTAAGGCGGCGCGTATCCGCGAGCGCCGCGTATAACCGCACCATGTGTGAGGGCGCCCCGATTGAGTCGGGCGTAACGGTTTAATGCAGAGGGCCCGTATGGGCCCTTTGTTGTTTCGATTATAAGTGAGATCATAAAACCGACAGGGGAGTGATGAATGTCCGACCGTTCCGATTTTTTCCATGCAGCGTTGTCTGATGTTCCTGTGGCTGATGCAATTGCCGCCGAGCTGGGCCGCCAGCAGCATACGCTGGAACTGATTGCCAGTGAGAACATGGTGTCAAATGCAGTCATGCAGGCGCAGGGATCGGTGATGACCAACAAGTATGCGGAAGGGTATCCGGGACGGCGTTATTACGGCGGTTGTGAGCATGTGGACAAGGTTGAGGCATTGGCACAAGAACGTGCTAAAAAGCTATTTGGTATTAAACACGCCAATGTGCAGCCACATTCTGGTTCACAGGCCAATATGGCGGTGTATATGGCGGTGCTCAATCCGGGCGATACCATCATGGGCATGGATTTGGCGCATGGCGGCCATCTGACGCATGGCTCTCCGGTCAATTTCTCCGGCCGATTGTACAATGTGGTGGCCTACGGGGTGCGCGAAGACAACGAACTGATTGATTACGACGTGATGCAGCAACTGGCCCTTGAGCATAAACCGCAGATGATTATCGGCGGCGCTTCGGCCTATGAACGTCCGATCGATTTTGCCCGCATGCGTGAGATTGCCGATTCCGTTGGTGCTTATCTGATGGTGGATATGGCCCATTATGCCGGGCTGATCGCCGCTGGTGAATATCCGAGCCCGGTGGGGCATGCGCATATGATTACGACGACGACGCACAAGACCCTGCGCGGTCCGCGCGGCGGCATGATTCTTACCGATGACGATGAATTGGCCAAAAAAATCAACTCGCGTATTTTTCCCGGTATTCAGGGTGGGCCATTGATGCATGTGATTGCGGCAAAGGCGGTGGCCTTCGGCGAAGCACTGGGCGAACAGTTCAAAGCCGATCAGAAACAGATTGTTGCCAACGCGCGTGTGCTGGCAAAAACGCTGGTCGGCGGAGGGCTGCGTATCATTTCCGGTGGCACCGATTGCCATATGTTCCGGGTGGATGTGCGGCCTCAGGGATTGACCGGCAAGGTGGCCGAGGAAGCGCTGGAAGCGGCAGGGATTACGGTGAACAAAAATACCATTCCGTTCGACCCGCAGAGTCCGTTTGTGACCAGCGGTATTCGTATCGGTACGGCGGCGATTACCACGCGCGGTTTATGCGAGGCGGAAAGTGTGCAAATCGGCAAAATGATTCTGAAGGTGCTGGCTGCACCCGGGGATAAATCGGTGCGCAAGACCGTGACGGCTGAGGTGCGCGATCTGACGGATCGCTTTCCAATTTACGGCTGATACAGGCGTTATAAGACATGCATTGTCCATTCTGTGCCAATGATGACACGCGCGTCATTGATTCGCGCGTGGCGGAGGGCGGCGCTACGGTGCGGCGCAGGCGCGAATGTGAAGTGTGCAATAAACGTTTTTCCACTTACGAACGTGCGGAACTGCGTTTACCCATGGTGGTCAAGAAGGACGGCGCGCGGCAGACATTTGATGCCGAAAAAATCCGCTCAGGCATGCAAAAGGCGCTGGAGAAACGGCCTGTTCCGGCCAACGCACTGGAGCAGGGCGTGCAGACGATTGTACGGTCGGTTCAGGAATTGGGCGAGCCGGAAATACCGGCGGCGGATGTTGGCAGCCTTGTGATGGAGCAGTTGCAACAGCTCGATGGCGTGGCCTATATTCGTTTTGCCTCCGTATACCGGGAATTCAAGGACGTAGACGAGTTTCTGGCTGCTGTGAAATCGGCCATGAATGGTGAGGGAGAGTCTTGAAATGAGTCTGAGCATCGCAGTATTGCCCGGCGATGGCATTGGTCCGGAAATTGTGCGCGAGGCGCTCAAGGTGCTGGATGTGCTGAACCGGGAATACGGCCTGAATGCCGAGTGGGAGGAGGCTGCCATCGGCGGCGTGGGCTATGAAGAGTCCGGTGATCCTTATCCCGAGGCGACGCGAAAACTGGTGCGCGAGACCGATGCGGTGTTGCTCGGCGCGGTCGGGGGCCCAAAATGGGAAGCGCTCGACAAACCCCTCAGGCCGGAGGCAGGCTTGCTCGGTATTCGCGCCGATCTGGGCCTGTTTGCCAACTACCGCCCGGCCAGGGTATACCGGCAGTTGCTGGATGCTTCTACGTTAAAACCGGAAGTCATTGATGGTGTGGATATCATGGTTATTCGGGAACTGGTGAGTGGCGTGTATTTCGGCCAGCCGCGCGGCATTGTCGAGGAGGGTGGGCAACGCAAGGGTCTCAACACGATGAGTTATACCGAAGCCGAAGTGGAGCGTATTGCCCGCACGGCGTTTGAAACGGCACGCCTGAGGCGTGGCCGGGTTTGCAGCGTGGACAAGGCTAATGTACTTGATGTGTCCGAATTCTGGCGTGAAATCGTTTGCCGTGTGCATGGTGATGAATTCTCCGATGTCGAATTGTCGCATATGTATGTGGATAACGCGGCGATGCAGTTAATTCGTAATCCGAAACAGTTTGACGTCATCGTCACATCCAACCTGTTTGGGGATATTCTGTCTGACGAGGCATCAATGCTGACAGGATCCATCGGCATGTTGCCGTCGGCGTCGGTCGGTGAGAAACATGCGATGTACGAACCCATCCACGGTTCCGCTCCGGATATTGCAGGCCAGAATAAGGCCAACCCGCTGGCGACCATTCTGTCCGTATCCATGATGCTCAAATATACGCTGAATCAAAGTGATCTGGCAGATAAGGTGGATGCGGCGGTGGAGGCTGTGCTGGACGATGGTTTGCGCACCCCGGATATAGCAGGTGGTAAGCTGTCTGTGTCCTGCTCAGGGATGGGGGATGCGGTGTGCGCCAAGCTGGAGCGTATGGGAGCAGAACAGGTATGAGCGGATTTCTTCCCCGTAAGGACGGATATAACGTTGCCGTAGTCGGTGCGACCGGCACGGTTGGCCAGACCATGCTGGAGATTCTTGCCGAGCGGGACTTTCCGGTGGACAAGATCGTACCGCTGGCTTCCAGCCGAAGTGCCGGCTCAAAAATTGAATTTAAAGGAAAGGAATATGTTGTGCAGGATCTGGCGGATTTTGACCCGTCAGGACTTGATATTGCACTGTTTTCAGCCGGGGGAGGCACGTCAGAAGAATATGCGCCGCGTTTTGCCAGGGCCGGGTGCTATGTGATTGATAATTCCAGCGCCTGGCGTATGCATGAGGATGTCTGTCTGGTGGTGCCGGAAGTCAATCCACAGGCATTGGAAATGGCGAAAAGTAATCACATCATTGCCAATCCGAACTGTTCGACCATTCAGATGGTGGTGGCCCTGAAGCCGCTGCACGATGTTGTTCCCATCAGGCGCATTGTGGTTTCCACCTATCAGGCAGTGTCTGGTGCGGGCGGGCGAGCCGTCAAGGAACTGGCCATGCAGACACGCAATCTTCTTTCAGGAAACAAGGCCGAGGTGGATGTGTTGCCGGCACGCATTGCGTTCAATGTGATACCGCATATCGACGTGTTTATGGACGACGGCTATACCAGGGAAGAGCGCAAGATGATGGATGAAACGCGCAAGATTATGGAAGCCGATATTGCCGTGACCGCAACGACGGTACGTGTGCCCGTATTCTACGGCCATTCGGAAGCTGTTAACCTTACCTTCGATGCTCCCATGACAGCGGAACAGGCGCGTAATATCCTGGCGCGGACTGATGGTATTTGCGTTGTGGATGATCCCGGAAGTGAAGATTATCCGCTGGCCAGCGATGCGGCGGGTACCGATCCGGTATGGGTCGGGCGCATCCGCGATGACAATTCGTGCCCTGATTCCTTGCATTTATGGATTGTTGCTGATAATGTACGTAAAGGCGCGGCTCTAAATGCCATTCAGATTGCAGAAATTCTTGTCCGCTAATCTGCTGAATGACTGAACTGGTGCGCCGGTATTGTGCCAAAGTTGTAATAAACTGCCTAGGAAACTGGAATAGGCTAAAAGGTAAAGGGAGGAGGCTGGCATGAATCGCTGGATGCGGGGTCTGCTCGGGTTTTCCATATGTCTAATATTGGGTATTTCCCAAGCGTATGCCGTGGCTTTGGGAAAAATAGAGGTGGCAAGCCATCTGGGCGAGGCTTTCTTTGCCGAAGTCCCTATGCAACTGGAAGAAAATGAAAGCATCTCCAGTGTATTTGTCGAACTGGCCGCTCCTGCCGACTATCGTATTCTCGAGGTATACCGCGATCCCGCTCTGAATGCCATCCGCTCCGATGTAAAAAAGGATTCCCGTGGCGCCCGCGTGGAACTTTCTTCTAACTCCGTTATTGATGCTCCGTTCTTTAATTTGGTGCTGAAAGTACGCTATGGTCATGCCACGCAATTTAAAAAGTACCCCATTTTCCTCGATTTACCCCAGGCAAAGCCTGTTCAGATTAAGGCATTACCGACGCTCTCCACAATTAATCCGCAGGCGGACGCGAAGCAGGAGACACAGCCGAAAAGGCCTGCTTCCGCAGTGTCCGCAGCGGAACCCGAGGCCCAGGATTCCACAAAACCCGTGTTTAAATCCTATGACGGTTGGGCGAGAACCGGGCGCTATGGCCCGATGGTTTATGGAGACACCATCAGCACCGTAGCCCGCCGCTTGCGCGTGGATGAACGTTATACATTACAACAGGTGATGATGGCTCTGTTCAACAAGAATAAGAAAAAGTTTAGTCAGGGAAACGTCAACCTGATTCAGGCTGGAACCTATCTTGATGTACCACAGGCCAGTGAAGTGGAGGACATGACACCTTCCCAGGCCAAGTCATTGCTGGCTCAACACAATCAGAGATGGAATACCTTAAAGAAACAGCCGCGCTATGCGGCGGTGGCCGAGGCGCAGAAGAATCGCTACAAGGCCCGTGTGCGTGTGGGCAAGAGCGCCAACGGTGTTGCCTCCGCGCCTGTTCCCGGTAAAGGAACCAAAGAAAAATCAGGAATGGAAACGGATGATGGCAAAGTTGCTGGAACGGGGACTTCCGCAACGGTAGTGACACCGGAAACGACAGAGCCCAAGCAACAGGCGAAGCTGGATGTGCTGCAGCAGGAAAATGCTGTCTTGCAGGAAAAGCTCAAGACTGCTGATGATAAGATTGATGCCCTGTCCGGCAAACTGGCCAATGCCGATGTAGTTGCTGCCAATGCACGAATCAAGAAGCTGGAATTAAGTCTGGCCCGTTTGCAGGCCGAACTGGATCGGAGCCGACAGGAAGTGAAGCCTGGTGGCGGGGCGTCGTCCCAGTGGTTGACTTACCTGTTGGCCGGTCTGGTTATCCTGTTGCTGGGAGGCGTGGGATATTTGTTGCGGCGTGAGCGTCCGCATCCGGCTGTGGCTTCAACAGCCGCAAGTGCTGCTGCGGTTGATTCCTCTCTGGCCGCCCCCTCACTGGAAGACGAAGTGCAAGAGTTCGAAGAGGTTATCCCTGAGGTTCCTGTAGCAGAAGAACCCGCTGAAGAAATGGGCCAGGCAACCAAACAAATGAGCACACAGGAGTTTGAAGATGCCTTTACCGACAGCGTACCGGATCTGACGGAATCGGATACAGCTGAAATGGAGGCGCTTCAGGAGGCAGTTGAAGAAGAGCCCGACCCGAATGTGGACTACATGGCCGAAGCCGGTGTTTATCTTCGCTATGGCATGGAAGATGAAGCAATCGGCCAGATCAGAATGGCGATCAAGCAACGACCGGATAACGCCGATGCGTATAGCAAACTGGTCCAGACGCTCCAGTCGAAGGGCGATCAGGAGGAACTGGATGCGGCAATTGAAGCCGGACGTGCAGTGCTGAGCGGCGAAGGGCTACAGGCGTTTGAAGCGGCCGTTTCCTCGGAGGGTCAGGAGGAAGCCGAAATTGACTTGGGCGATACCTTGCCTCCCACCGGAATTGAAGCAGTTGATTTCTCCGAAACGGGAGAGACCGAACAGGAAGAATCCACAGAAGATCAGGACACGCTTGTTTTGGGCCAGGCAATCGGTGCGTGGGAGGGCGAATCCCCCGAAGATCAAGGTGAGCAAACGGAGGAAAATACACTCACGGAAGAAGTAGTGCTTCCGGATGAGACCACCATAGGCAGGGAAGAGGCCGAGGTTCCCATCAGCGAGGAATCTGTTTCCGGAGCTGAAACGGGTGAGCAGGAGGAAACGGAAGGAGAAGATATTCTCGAGATGAGTGACCTTGAAATGGGGGATCTTGATTGGGACACTCAGTCTGCGGCTGGTGAGGAAAAGGCACAGGAAACGGTGGTTGAATCTGCACCCGGGGAAGCTGCGGAATCTGCAGATGTTACGGAACCGGAGTCTGGCTCGGGTGAAGCTGTCGAGCCGGCGGCGGCAAGCGAACCGGACCAGATTGAAGCAATTGACACGCTTGAGAATGAGATACCTGAACCAGACCTGGATTTATCGGAAATAGACATACCCGATGTGAGTGATGTGGTCGGAAGTGCGGCGTCCGCAGATGTTGAGACTTCCGATCTGGATAAAACCATCGCTATCGACTGGTCCGGGGAAACCGAGGCTCTGGAGGAGATTACCGGGGGTTTCTCCGTTGACGTTGAAGAGTCTGCGGAAAACGAGCCCTCCGGGGAAAGTGAGGCTGCTGCCGACGAGGAACCGGACAGTGAACAGAAAGAGGCCGAAGAACAATCGGTTGAAAAACCTTTTAATCCTCAATCCTCGGGTGTACTGGATATTGGCCTGGATGAAGTGGAGATGAATGAAGCTGAGCCGCCTTCATCCGATGATGTGGATGAATTTACCAGCACGGTACGTATGACTGTGGATACGGACAAAGCCGAGGAGTTTCCTGATATCGGGCTGGAATCCGTGGAACTCGAAGCCTCTGTAGAAACAGATGCTGCATCTACGGATGCTCCCGTGGAAAGCGGGGAAGCTGCCGGTGAACCACGCGAAGCTTCGGAAAATATTGAAACGGAAACATTGGATCCCGGGATTGAGGATGGCGATATTACCCATGAACTGGATGGATTGTTGACCGAACTGGATATGGATACAGAGGCGGCACTGGATACGGACACATCACCGGATTCGCTCAATATTGATAAAGCACGCAGCTTGCTGGCTGAAGGTGCACTGGATGAGGCCGAATCCTCATTCAAGGCTGCTGCAGATGCAGGAGACAAACGAGGCGATGGTCTGCTTGGCCTTGCGGAAGTAGCGCAGCAGCGGGGTGATGCAGACAAGACTGCTGAACTTCTGGCTGAGGCGGAGGCGCTTGTGGACGACAGCAATCGTGAATGGTTTGAATCCATCAAGAGCAAGCAGGATTAAAAATACCGTTACAACGTCACAACGCACCACTCTTTTATTTTATGTAGGCGGCACCGTTGTCGTTCGTATTGATCAAGACACATACTAGAATTATGCGATAACAATGGTGTCCGACCGGTTGGCGGCGAATCGCCGTTCCATGCATTCATCTTATGTGAATATTCACCCACTGGGCAGACTATTTTTCGGCCTTGGTTTCTTTGCCGCAGCACTGGTTGCGCACGGTGTGGCGTTTGCCGTGACAGGGACAGGCTTGAGCTTGATTCTGTTGCGCATGGTCAATGGATCATGGACACCGGTTTTCCGGGCAGTGCGTCTGCTGCTCTGGCTGATATTACCCATATGTATGCTGCATCTTCTGCTGACGCCGGGTGCATTGATATGGCCGGGAAGTGGTTTGCCGCTCACATGGGAGGGTGTTGACAGGGCGGTGTGGCTCAGTACACGGCTGTTTTTTCTCTTTTTTTCGGCCATGCTGCTGTCCCGATCCCTGAGCCTGGGAGAATGGCAGGCACAGCTTTCCAGTATTCCCGTTGTGGGTCGCCGTTTGTATCCGTATCTGCAATTGTTTCAACCTATGCAAAAAACAACAGCAAAACTGGCCCGGAAACATTGGCGTGAAAGCCGCTCACGGGGGATTACGTCAATGCCGGAAATGATTGTCTGTTTGCTTGAGGATGTGCTGCGCTCAGGTCATGAGCAGGCAAAGCTTGTGTGGGAAGGCTGGAAAGGTGAACTTCCATCCTCCGATTTAAAGTTTGACGGGCGCGCACTGGCTCTGATGGCGCTCGGCATTAGTCTTCCATTCGTTGCATGGATGGCGTGATGCAGCGCATCGCCATGGCGCTGGAATACGACGGCCACGGATTGTGCGGTTGGCAGTTGCAGGATAACGGCCCAACGGTGCAGGAACATCTGGAAACGGCGCTGGCCCTGATTGAAGGAGAGCCGGTGCGGTGCCACGCGGCCGGGCGTACGGATGCGGGCGTGCACGCTGAAGCCATGCTGGCGCATGTGGATGTCTGCGCGGATCGTTTTTCGAGCTCTCCGATGGCTTATGTGCATGGTGTTAATCAACACCTGCCCGGACAAATCCGCGTGCTGAATGTGCGTGCGGTAGCCGCGGAGTTTCATGCCCGCTTCGATTGCCGGGAACGTGCATACCGCTATCAGATATGGAACCGGACGACGGCTCCCGCGATTCATCGCTGGCGCCACTGGTGGATGCCCCGCTCACTGGATGTTCCGAAAATGCAACAAGCGGCTCTGTATTTGGTAGGGAAACATGATTTCAGCAGTTTTCGCGCCACTGGTTGTCAGGCGTCTTCACCCATCCGTGACTTGCGTGAGCTGCGCATTGAGCAGCATGGCGAATGTATCTCGATCCATTTCCGCGCCGATGCCTTTTTATATCACATGGTTCGCAATGTTGTGGGCAGTCTGGTGCAAGTGGGCATCGGCAAGTGGTCACCGGAGCAAATGGAAGCGGTTCTGGTTGCCCGTGATCGTAAACAGGCAGCAGATACAGCACCGGCGCACGGGCTATATTTTACCAATGCTGTTTATGGTGCTTTTGATTCTCGCGAGATTGCTTCGGCTTGACCTGCTTTTTAATCAGCATGAGCAAATAAGCTGACCGACCGGTTGAACTGACAGCCAAAATCAATCATTTACATAGGGCTAATCAATATCAATCGATTCTGGACCCCATCGATTCCTGTTTTGCCTGGTTAATAATATGGCCGTACTCGTCACGTATTTCTTGCATAACCTGCAGGATTAGACGCATGCACATCACAGCAATGCGTCTAATCCTGTAATGTGCAGGCCTACTTCTTGCTAAAGGTGATGGTCTCCGGCTCCACTGAAAAATCAGCCCCTAGGTTCGTGGCGCTGATATGCATTGTAACGTTCTTGTTATTGACCAAATCAAAATTCACTCGGCCAGCACGCACCGTACTGGATTCCCAAGAGACGCTGTATTCACTGGCTATGTCATCCAAGGATTTCGCCCCGATCACCTTGCCCGTGGCTTTGAACTCCGAGATACCACTGCCCAGCAAGTGGAACCCGCTCACCTTGAAATGCCCCGTCTTACCGTTCAGCTTAATGGTGGCGATGCCATTCTTGAAACCAATACCGACACCGGAATAGCTCATCTTCACGCTTACATCGCCCATGGTCGATCTTGCCAGTGCAGGAACAGACCATGCACACAATGCCAACATACACATCATCAATACACTTCTTTTCATCACCGTCTCCTTTTACTTTTCATGGCTGCTTTAGCTGAAGAGCAACTATTCAGCTCCCACTAATAAAAGCAGGGATTCCCCATCCTAACAATAGGCGTAGAGCCTTGTTGGAAGATGCCCTGCTTTCGATAGGGCGGGGATCGTATATGGTGCGTCTCGTATTGCAAGGAGGGGTAATCCCCCCCATTTATAACAGTCTGTCGGACTTGGCCGAAATCTACTGTGTGGAAAACTAGGGGACATTATCGAATTTATGCCTCAAATTTACTGCGCGGCACACCGGATTGGCGGATGATTGATAGCAGCGTGCCGGTTTTCAGATCCTTGTGATCCGGTACCGGAACGGTAGTGCTTCCCTGAGCGGTTCGCCGTTGCATGACCACATGGCTGCCGCGCTGTCTAACCTTCTCAAAGCCGTGAGCGGCCAAAATCGCACAAACCTGTTTTCCGGAAAACGGTTTGAGCTTACCCAACCGCGATTTCCAGTTGGGTGACATACACCTCGCCATGTAATCGCTGGCTTACTTCTTCCTTCGGGGCGCACTCGAAAAACAATTCCAGCGCTTCACGGAGGTTGTCGCGTGCCTCATCCACGGTCTTGCCCTGGCTTGCGATATCCAGTTCAGGACAAAGCGAGACATATCCGTCTCCTTCGCGTTCAATCACGGCTGTCAGCATTCGATTCATAGCGGTCTCCTTTTGAGACATACCGGATTATAGCAGGTCATGCAGATAAGATGCACGGGCATTCGGATTGCAATACCGATGCGGCGATGCTGTCGGCGAGGCCCAATCCCTTTTCAGTCAGATTTAATCGTTCGGATGTAACGTTCAGGCAACCGTTTTTCTTCCACGACGATAATACGTCACCGAACAGTATTTCAAGGCTGGTACCAAAGCGGGCCTTAAACCACTCGCAGGAGATACCATCCGTGCGGCGCAGACCCAGCCAAATGGATTCTGCCGCCGCTTGCGGTGTGGATAACCGTTCTCGGCTATTGATAGCGCTTCCGGTATCAGATGCGGATTTAATGTACGCCTCGGGAGATCGCATATTGCTGTAACGTATAATACCACCATCGGGCGTATCCCATTTTCCAGCAGCACCGGCGCCGATGCCGATATAATCGTGATATTGCCAATAGCCATCGTTGTGGCGGCAATGCATACCCGGTTTCGAGAAATTGGAGATTTCATACGCAGCGTATCCTGCTTGTGCAAGCCGCTCGCGCGTTTGCATGAGAAAGCTGAGTGAAAGGTCTTCGCCCGGCAAATGAAATGGGGCCTGTTTGTGGCGAACGGCCAGTTGCGTGTGCGGTTCTACCGTCAACTGATAACAGGAGACATGCTCTGGTGCGAGCGAAAGCACTTGTTCCAGATGATGCATCCATGTTTCGATGGATTGATCAGGCAAGCCATATATCAGGTCAAGGCTGATTTGTTCAAAACCGACATTGTGTGCTGTTTCATAAGCTGTAATGGCCTCCTGACCGCTATGAATACGTTCCAGCCATTTTAGTTCCTTATCATCAAAGCTTTGAGCACCGATGGATAAGCGATTGACGCCTGCATTCCGGTAATCCGCGAAACGTTCCGCTTCGGCAGTTCCCGGATTGGCTTCCAATGTAATTTCGGCATGGCGATTTATCCCGAACAGTTGCCCGGTCGTGCGCAGTACCGCCCGAATCAGTGATGGCGGTGCAAGCGAAGGCGTGCCGCCGCCAAAGAAGATGGTTTGAATGGGACGACCGGCGTATTGCTGCTGTGCGGACCAGTGTGCAAGTTCGCGCAGCAGGGTCTTCTGATAGGCACTCCACGGCGGCGATTGCCGTACATGTGAGTTGAAGTCGCAATACGGACATTTGTGGATACAGAAGGGGATGTGCACATACAGATGTAAAGGTGAGTTACGCATCGGCAGATTTACAAAAGCACGATTTCGAAATGTTCCGGCTCCAGCTTGTCTTCACTCTTGAGCATGATTTCCTTCTTCAGGAAACGTTCCAGCCCGTTGATGCTGTCACTTTCTTCGCCGAGAAGAAGATCAATGATATCGGGATGGGCGACCACCATCAGTTTATCACATGGATAGGCCCGCGCTTCGGCGACCACTTCGCGAAAAATATGATGACAAATCGTAATCTGACTGCGGATATGTCCCGTTGCATCGCAGTGTGGGCACTCCTGCATCAGGGTTCGCTCCAGTGATTCACGGGTGCGTTTACGTGTCATTTCCACCAGGCCGAGTTCAGAGAGGTGGACAATATGGGTTTTGGCATGATCGCGGGCCAGCGCCTCTTCCAACACTTCCAGAAGCCGCCGTTTGTTTTCTTCTTCCTGCATATCAATGAAATCCACGACAATAATACCGCCCAGATTACGCAAACGGAGTTGATGTACGATTTCATGTACGGCTTCAAGGTTGGTTTTGAAGCTGGTTTCTTCCATGGTACGCGAAGCGGTAAACGAACCGGAATTGATATCAATGGCAATCAGCGCTTCAGTCTGGTCAATGACAATGTGGCCACCGGATTTCAATTCCACGCGGCGCTTCAGTGCACGGTTAATTTCCTCTTCCACACCATAGACATCGAAAATGGGACGTTCGCCCGGATAATAGTACAGATGTTTGACCACATCGGGCATGAATCGTTTGGCGAAAGACATCATGCGTTCGTAGGCATCGCGCGAATCCACGTGAATTTTTTCCACTTCATCATCTACGAAATCGCGCATGACCCGCAGGTAAAGATTGAGTTCCTTATGAACCAGTGAGCCAGCCGCCGCGTGCTGCAGGCGGTTTTCAATATCATTCCACAGACGCAACAGGAAGTTAATATCCTGCTCCATTTCAGACAGAAGATGTCCTTCAGCCACCGTACGGATAATTAAACCACCCTTTTCCGGCTTGAGGCTTCTACCAATTTCCAGCAAACGCTCACGTTCCTCCGGGGTCTCAATGCGGTGTGCGATGCCCACGTGGTCAAAATTTGGAAGGTAGACCAAATAACGGCCAGCCAGACTGACGAGACTGGTCAGACGGGGACCCTTGGATGAGATCGGATCTTTTGAAACCTGTACAGTTAATTGCTGATTCTCCACAAGCAAGCTGGATATATCGGGTATTTGACGCTGAGAGGAAGCGGATGGTTCAGCATGCGTATCTTCTTCCATGTCCTCCGGTTCAATATCACGCTCCGTTTCATCATTGTTCGTGCGATCTTCCGGCACAGCAACATCACCGGCATACAGAAAACCCGCACGGGGCAGGCCAATGTCTACAAAAGCCGCCTGAATACCCGGCAGAACGCGCTGTACCCTGCCGCTGTAAATATTTCCTCTCAGGCCGCGTTCGCGCTCACGTTCAATATAAATTTCTTCCGCCTGACCGTTCTCCACCCGGGCAATTCGGGTTTCAAACGGGGTGACGTTCACCAGTAATTCAGCGCTCATGGTGCTGTGACCTGTTTCAGCATGGATAGAGTCAGGCGGACGGGCAAACCAATCACGTTGTCGAGTGGTCCGTCAATTGATCGTACAAAGCTTGCGGCGCCACCCTGGATTTCATAAGCGCCAGCCTTGTCCAGTACCTCGTTGTGATCGAGATAAGTTTCGATTTCTTCGTCCTGCAGATCAAAGAAATGAACATGCGTGCATGCGCAATCAATTAACTGGTGGTTTCCAAAGCGCACGCAAACACCGGTATGGACCTGATGCGAACTTCCTGCAAGACACCTGAGCATTTTGCGCGCTTCACCCATATCCGCAGGTTGTCCCATGGGATTGCCGTTCAGGGATACCAGCGTATCGGCGGCGATGACAGGGTACTGTGCATTGGCAATGGTGGCAGCCTTTACTTTGGCCAGGCGCAGAACGGATGTTCTTGCATCCTCTCCGGGTAGTAATGCTTCGTTGGCATGCGCCGGGCGAACCTCTACAGCCAGCCCTGTTGCCTGCAAAAGTTTCAGCCTGCGCGGCGATTTGGATGCCAGAATAACTTGCATGGGGCCATCCTAGCTGGTTTGAGAGGTTCTGTTGAGAGTGCAACCTTTCTTGACGCTACTGTGTAGCGCTTTACGATGCACACAAGGTGAATACTAACAGCAACGTTAATAAAGCCACATTTAATCCACTTAAGGAAGCCGCTGAACTTTGTGCCGGTGAACTTCTGGCGGTGGATGATTGTATCCGCGAACAGCTCAGTTCGGACGTGATGATGATTCCCGCCATTGGTAACTACATTGTCGATAGCGGCGGTAAGCGCTTGCGCCCCTTGTTATGTATCCTGTCCGCCAGGTTTTTCGGGTATCAGGAACAACGGCATATCCCTCTGGCTGTGGTCGTGGAATTTCTGCATACCGCTTCCCTGTTGCATGATGATGTCGTGGATTCTTCGGGTGTGCGCCGCGGCACGCCGTCCGCGAATGGCGTATGGGGCAATCAGGCCAGCGTGCTGGTCGGTGATTTCCTGTTTTCACGCGCCTTCGAGATGATGGTTGAGAATGACCAGATGGATGTTTTGCGGTTGCTTTCGAAGGTATCCAACACACTGGCCGAAGGCGAAGTTTTACAGTTGGTGCGTACCTTCCATCTGGAAATGACCGAGGCTGAATATCTCGAGGTCATCGAGCGCAAGACCGCCATTCTTTTTTCTGCGGCTGCCGAGATTGGCGCACGTATCAGTGGACAGGATGATGCTGTGATCGAACGCATGGCGGAGTACGGCATGTGCCTGGGCGTTGCCTTTCAGTTGATGGACGATGCTCTGGATTATGCCGCGGAGACCGAGGATGTGGGTAAGCCGGTGGGGCATGATCTGGAAGAGGGAAAGATTACCCTGCCGCTCATCCGTGCAATGGATAACGATGCCATGCTGACCAGGATAGTCGCCGGTATCGCGGAACGGGGGACGTATGCCGAAGGCGAACGGGAGGAGGTGCGGCAGGCGGTGAATGATGCAGGTGGCGTCAAACGTTGTCTTGAAACGGCAGCCGAATATGCCGTGCGGGCCAAACGCGCCTTGCCTGAGCATGGCGATGTCGGAATTTTGCGATTGTTGGCTGATCTTGCGGACTTTTCAGCTCGAAGGTCTTATTGATTTCAGTTGCAGGCGACATGCGGGCGATGGTGCCAGTATTTTCCAATCCATAAATGAGCCTGAAAAGTAGCTGCATGGTGTTCAGT
>CAZEMN010000028.1:0-16473 GCA_964513335.1 uncultured Zetaproteobacteria bacterium
TATTTAATCCCAAAATATCATAAACACCTCTGTACAATACGATATTACGTTCCCGAATACTGAGTACATACCACGACGGCCTATTCTTTTCCGACTTTCCTATACAGCACTTTTTGAACTTTTTTCCACTCCCACAACCACACGGATCATTTCGACCAATCTTTCTTTTGGGGCCATCTTTCTTTAAATGCTCGTTTTCAGGATATTGACGACCGTATGCATCTTGGTAGTAAGTGCTTCCATCTTTATATCCAACATAGATTTCTCCACCAAAATGATGCAATTCATCTCTAGGCGGCAGGAGGATATTTCTTAATTCATGCCATTTAAAAGAACAGTGATTTTCAGGATAAAGCCATTCCTCTTCAGCTGACGCGATATATCTTTTTGCACGCTTTTTAAGCACCATATTAATCGCAGCAACCTGATCCCTATTAAACTGTCTTGACCTGATATATTTATCAGTACGTACCACGCTCTGCCGCATGAGCTTGGCGTGGATTCTTTTTTCAGTTGGATCAACAGAATCAGGAGCTTCCGCATATTCAAGATTCGTGAGCAACAGGCAATGATCTCTGTCTAATGGAAATATTGTTTGACTTGCGTTTAATGCGATCGATGGGTCATTTGGATAGCTACATAATTCACTATCAGGTGGGTAAGCATAGTTGTATATCGTCACCGGATGATCTGAGATGATGAACTTTATATCAGAATTCTCAGCGGAAACTATCTCCCTCACGCCCTCAGTCCACAAGGTGCAATGTAAGTTTTTTATGGCCTGCATCTCAACCATCAATTCAAGTTGACTAAGGTTTGGGTATTGCTGTCTTATCCAATCTAAACCTTTGGGTGTTCGAAGCTTTTGTGTATCTATATAAGAAAAAAAGTTGAAAAAATTCTCATGCCAACCTCTCATGTCGATATCAATGAACGCACGAATTGCCCTCGCACCCAAATCATCAATTTTGCCGAAGAGAAATTTCTCTATATCGTCATTGATGTAATTGCCAAAGAAGGTTGTATATAGGTCAGTCTGATAGAAACATCTTGAAGTCGGCCAATTATGGCGATCATTGAAAGTAATGATTCTTCCGTCCGGTAGTTCTTTTTTGTCAGGATAAATATCTAAATAACAGAGATTATTATTATTATTTTTTAAAAATCCTTTTTGATACCACTGGGGAACATAGTGATTATCTCTTATTTTTGACATTCCCCTTCAGTCCTTATTCGCATTCTGGTTTCCGCTTAGGGCCGATTCCAGTATTCCCAAAAACATGTAACGGCATTGGCAATTAACCTGACTGCGGGAACATACAGATGAATCTGCCTGTCCTCCTCGCAGGTTATTGCCAATGCCGTTAGGCTGGAGAGCGAGCATAGCGAGCGTTCCAGCCTAACTTGGTAATAGATGTACTCGATTTTCCATCTATTACGCTCCCTTATACGCCTTTGGTGTCCTTGCTATTGGATATTAAGTCCCAAACACGGAAACTCATTTCGCTTCAGAGGTCTACGATATACCTGCTTTACTTCCAATCAAGACATTGAATGGAATATCAACAATGGTGCAGGCTGGATAATAGGCTGCCGCGAAGCGGGAAAATGGTGGGCCCACCAGGACTCGAACCTGGAACCAACCGGTTATGAGCCGGTAGCGCTAACCAATTGCGCCATGGGCCCGTATCAAAAGTGGACGGGGCCGCGCAGACTAATGCGCAAGCCTTTGCGGAGCAATCGTAAACGGCATAGGCTCCGTCATCCCGCCAGTACAGGCGAACACACAGAAGGTCTTGATGCAATTTAATGAATTAAATCTTCCTGCCCCCTTGATGCAGGCCATTGACGACCTCGGTTTTACCGAGTTGACGGATGTGCAGCAGGTTGCCCTGCCCATGACGCTGGCGGGAAAGGACGTGGCCGGACAGGGGCGCACGGGAACAGGCAAGACTGCCGCGTTTCTGATTACGATCATCAATCGCCTGTTGACCTGCCCGCCAAAACAGGGGCGTACGCAACAACATCCGCGCGCCCTGATTGTTGCGCCAACCCGTGAACTGGTGATCCAGATCTCCGACGATGCCAGAAAACTTGCCAAACATACCAAACTGAAACTGCATACCGTGTATGGTGGCGTGGATTACGAGAAGCAGCTCAAGGCGTTCGAACAGGGTGTGGATATTCTCATTGGCACGCCGGGCCGATTGATTGATTATCTGAAAAAACGTGCCTATTCGCTGAATAAGGCCGAAATGCTGGTGATTGATGAAGCGGATCGCATGTTCGATCTGGGCTTCATCAAGGATTTGCGGTTCATGCTGCGGCGCTTGCCCAAATATAACGAACGCCAGTCGTTGATGTTTTCGGCGACGCTATCGCATCGTGTACTGGAACTGGCATATGAACACATGAATTCACCTGAGAAGATTCGTGCCGAGGAAGGGGATATTACTGCATCCGGCATTGAGGAATCCCTCTATCACACCAGCATGGATGATAAATTTCCACTGCTGGTTCACCTGCTGCGCGAATCGAATGTCGAGCGTGGCATGATTTTTATTAACGAGAAACGCACCGGCGAGCGCGTCGCCCGCAATCTGGCGCGCTATGGATTCAAGGTAGGCATACTCTCCGGGGATGTGCGCCAGAACAAGCGTATGCGGATTCTGGAGGATTTTACCAGGGGTAAACTCCATTTACTGGTAGCCACCGATGTTGCCAGCCGTGGCCTGCATATCGACGGGGTCACCCATATATTCAATTATGATCTGCCGGAGGATGCCGAGAATTATGTGCATCGTATCGGGCGCACCGCCCGCGCTGGCGCAACAGGTGTTGCCATATCATTCTCGTGTGAACGGTTCTGTTTTGGCCTGCCGGATATTGAAGGTTATATCAGCCGCACCATTCCACTCAAAACTATTGAGCCTTCCATGCTGGAAATCGGTAAGCCCACACAGCCCGAATCCACGGCTGAAGGCCTGAAGAAAGAAGATCGTGCTGAGCAACATGATCGGCCAAACCAAAAAAATCGGGGTGGTGGACGGCCGGGAAATACCAGACGCCGCCGCAGGTAAAATGATGGGGTGTGAGTAGCATTGTCTCTTCTTTCTTGCGTGGCCAAGAAAGAAGCAAAGAAAGCCACCCGACGTCTGATTGCCCTGCGGGTTCCCTCGACTGCACGGAAAAACGGGCGCGACTTCGCTGCTGTATCCCATTTTTCCATTTGCCTCGGCAGTCAGCCAATCGGGGAAAGTCAGAAGCAAGAGTCTTTTGTGGAGGGAAGCTGAATAGACAGCTTATTTTGACTTGGCGGTGGCTTCTCTCAAAGCCCGAACAGCCTCTTTTGTTGCACTCGGGCCGGGTAGCGCCTGAACACGGGCCAGTGTGAGTGGTTCATTGCAATGGTTACAGATGAGTTTGGGTTTAATTTTCTCACCGCAGTTTTTATGCGCCAGTTCAAGCCACTCATGGCCCGGCTCGGCCAGCCAGCGATTGCCCCAACGCACCATGGTTAAAATAACCGGAAACAGATCACGGCCCCTGGCCGTTAAACGATATTCGTAGCGGGAAGGGTGTTCCTGATATTGGACACGGCGCAGAATTTCAGCGATGACCAGTTTGCGCAATCGCTGCGACAAAACCTTTTTGGATATGCCGAGATGCTGCTGAAATCCATCAAAACGCCTGACACCATAGAAAGCATCGCGTAGAATGAGGAAGCTCCAACGCTCGCCCATAATGTCGAGCAAACCCTCAATCGGACAGCCAGGAATGAGTGATGGCGATTGAATCATGATGCAAGTATAGCAGGTTGCCTAAAGAAACCAACTATGCCTAGATAGTATCATATAGAGACTGTCTATATAGTGTTGGTCTCTTAATGATACCTAATATGGATGGCCAGATATGTTTAGACGTTTGAATCATTGGGAAGAATCACTTGCGCAGTAATATCGAAATACTGAGCAAGCTACGATTTATCTCCGCCAGACGGAGGCTGGAACTGTATCCACCCTTTTGGTTAATGCGTATCAAGGTGTTGGAACTGGACGGGAACTGGGATCATGTGCGCATTCGTTTGCCGCTGAACTGGGTGTCGGCGAACATTGCTGGTAATATGTATGGCGGTTATCAGGCCAGTCTCGCGGATCCGGTTCCGGCGCTGGCATGTTTGCGCAAGTTTCCGGGGTATCGTGTGGCAACAAAAAAACTGGAACTGGATTTTGTACATGGCGGCAATTCGGACCTGGTGCTGCATTTTGATTTTGAACAGAAGCAGGCAGAAAGTATCCGGCAAGCATTGCACGAATATGGGCGGGCTACGCCGTGTTTCTACATGACGTATGTGCGTGAAGACGGTGAGGTATGCACGCACATCAAAAATACGGTTGCTATTCGTCCCAAACCAACCGGTCATGCGTCGCATGACTTCATGAAACATCCAAGCTAGTTTTCGCCACACTTTTAAGGCTCGGAGGATGATGTGGCGCATCTGAAAATTGCAACGCGGGGTTCCGCTTTGGCATTGTGGCAGGCCGAACATGTGGCTGCTGAACTGGAGCGCCTGCATGAAGGCGTAACAACGGAACTGATCCGTATCAAAACCACGGGTGATAAAATTCTCGATGTGCCGCTGGCCAAAGTGGGTGGCAAAGGGCTGTTTACCAAGGAAATCGAAGAAGCATTGCTGGATGGCCGCGCCGATCTTGCCGTACATTCCATGAAGGATGTACCGGCGGAACTGCCGGAAAAGCTGGCGATCCGCGCCATTCTGGAACGGGCGGACCCACGCGATGCCGTCGCCACGGTGACCGGCGGCGCATTCTCTACCTTGCCTGCGAATGCAAAGATTGGCACATCATCGTTACGCCGCGTGTGCCAGATTAAAGCGAGGCACCCCGGATTCGAGTTTGTCGCCATTCGTGGCAATGTGCAGACCCGGCTAAACAAGCTCGGTAAGGAAGCCGATGCAGTGGTACTGGCGGCAGCGGGTGTCAAACGGCTGGGTATTGACGATCAGATGCATTTCTTCCTTGAGACGGACGAGATGCTGCCCGCCGTGGCGCAGGGTGCGATTGGCATCGAAACGCGTGCAGGAGATGAGCGGGTTAATTCGCTGACGGAAGTTCTGAATCATCCGGACACGGCGGTTTGCGTGGCCGCCGAACGCGCTTTTCTGGCCCGGTTGGAAGGCGGCTGTCAGGTACCGATTGCCGGGCATGCCACACTGGAGGGTGATACGCTGCATCTGGAAGGACTGGTGGGCGAAGTGGATGGCAGTCAGCTTATCCGTCGCAGCCTGTCCGGTTCGCGCACCGAGGCAACTCTTCTGGGAACAACACTGGCTGATGAGGTGCTGGATGCCGGTGGCCGCGAAATTCTGGCACGATTATACGCGGAGAACGACTGATCTTAGCCTGTATCGGGGCATTCACACTTTTGTAACCTGCGTCACATCTTTGTTATACAGGGCATGTTAGACTTTGGTCAGCAGCAGTGGAAAAAATCATTCTCCTCCCTTGGAAACAGACGACGCATTTGCGCCGTCTGTTTTTTTCGTGAAAGCACGAAATTGCTTCCGCGTTAGTGTTGTTCTCCCGGCTTGATCAGACTTCCTGTCCACGCCAGCCTTCGCGTCATGAATAACAATCCCCTGTTACAGCATATCAATGCGGAACTACCGTTATTTGAATGCATCAAACCCGAATATGTTCTTCCGGCGCTGGATATAGTGCTGGATGAGAATCGGGCAAGGATTTCGGCATTACTCGAAGAGGATTGCCGTGACTGGTCACATCTGATGCGGCCGATGGAAGTGCTGGATGAACGCTTAAGCCGTTTGTGGGGGCCGGTGGGTCACCTGAATGCCGTATGTGATTCGAACGAATTGCGGCCGGTTTACCAACAGGGACTGATGAAATTAACTGCCTACCGGACAGAACTGGCCCAGAATGAGGCATTGTTTTCTGCTATCAGGGATTTGCATGACAGCCCGGCGTTTCATGGACTGAATCATGAACAAAAACAGGTACTACGCCATGCCTTGCGTGATTTCCGTTTGGGGGGGGCTGAACTGCCACCGAAAAAGAAGGCGCGCTTCAAGGCGATTCAGATGCGTTTGTCTGAACTGGGAACACAATTTGAGCAGCACATACTTGATGCTACCCGTGCCTTTGAACTGCATTTGGAGCATGAACGTAATCTGGCCGGAGTGCCGCAATCCATCCGGGGTGCGGCCAGTGAGCGTGCCAGGGCGAAAGACAGGGACGGGTGGCTGTTTAC
This sequence comes from uncultured Zetaproteobacteria bacterium, assembly GCA_964513335.1. Lineage (GTDB taxonomy): Bacteria > Pseudomonadota > Zetaproteobacteria > Mariprofundales > Mariprofundaceae > JAUZQZ01. The sequence goes on from CAZEMN010000028.1 coordinate 6,289, forward strand.
GCTGGATGCGCCGTCTTACATTCCTTTTATGCAATATGCGGAGGACCGCGAGCTTCGGCAGAAGATGTACACGGCTTATGTCACACGCGCCAGCGACGGAACGCAGGATAATACGCCGCTGATTGCTGAAATCCTCAAACTCAAACAGGAAGCAGCACAATTGCTGGGTTACAATAACTATGGGGAGGTGTCTCTGGCCGCCAAGATGGCCAAGGAACCCTCCGAGGTGATTGATTTTCTGCGTGATCTGGCCCGGCGCGGCAAACCTCATGCGCAAAAAGAGGTGGCGGAGCTGGAAGCTTTTGCGGCTACCGAACTGGGCCTTGAAACCCTCGAAGCATGGGATGTGGCCTTTGCTGCCGAACATTTGCGACAAAAGCTGTTTGATTTCTCGCAGGAAGATTTGAAACCCTATTTTCCTGAACAGCAGGTGCTTGAAGGATTATTCGCGGTGGCACAAAAACTTTATGGTATCCGGATTTGTAAACGCGAGGGTGCGCCCGTGTGGCATCCGGATGTCCGCTTCTTCGATATTTTTGATGATTCCGGGGAGCGCATTGCAGGGTTCTATATCGATCCTTATGCCCGGCCCCACAAACGTGGCGGCGCATGGATGGATGAGTGCATCATTCGCTGGCGCAGGCCCGATGGCTCGCTGCAACTCCCCGTCGCCTATCTGGTATGCAACTTCGATGCGCCGGTGGGAGACACACCGGCGCTTTGGACGCACGAAGAAGTCATCACGTTGTTCCACGAGTTTGGTCACGGTCTGCACCATATGTTAACAGAGGCGGAAACGCTGGATGTATCCGGCATCCGGGGTGTGCCCTGGGATGCGGTGGAGTTACCCAGCCAGTTCATGGAAAATTTTTGCTGGGAACGCGAAGCGCTGAATTTGTTCGCCTGTCATTTCGAAACCGGTGAGAAATTACCGGATACGCTGTTCGACAAGATGCGCGCGGCCAAAACCTTCCATTCAGGCATGCAGATGTTACGGCAGGTCGTGCTTGCGTTGTTTGATTTTCTACTGCATACGGCGTTTGCCCCGGAGGGAAAACAAAGCGTTCAGGACCTGCTGGATGAGGTGCGTGATGAAGTGGCCGTGCTCAAACCACCATCCTTTAACAGGTTCCAGAACAGTTTTTCGCATATCTTCGCCGGTGGCTATGCGGCAGGGTATTATTCATACAAATGGGCCGAGGTACTTTCGGCTGATGCGTTTTCAGCCTTTGAGGAAGCAGGTATTTTTGATCTTAAAACTGCCACTGCTCTGAGGAGGGAAGTGCTTTCCGTCGGCGGCAGTTGCGACATCATGGAAGCGTTCATCGCCTTTCGTGGCCGCAAGCCAACGGTGGATGCACTGCTGCGCCACTCCGGGCTGGAGGATTCCTGACAGACCGTCGGCCTATGCCTTCAGGCTGGCCTCCACTTCGGCGACAGCGTTTTCTTCGTGGCTGGCTTGAGCGACGCGGAAAATGAACGGCCAGAATTGGTCCTCACCTTCAAAATATCCTTGATCTCCCCGGTAATTGACGACCAGACCGTGCAATTTGTTCCTGACCTGAAATGTTGTGATATGGGTAAGGTGATCGGCAATGCGTTTAGCACGAAAAGCATTCATGGCAACCTCCTGTGAACAAAGCGCCAGTGTTGCGAATGCAGGCGCTTTGTCTTATCTATCGCTCACAGGGTAGCGAACATTAATGATATCATCTGTGCGCTAGCGCACGAATTGGGTAACGGGGCTGGAAGCTCAATTAATTTCCGCTTTTAGACAGAAGTATTATGTTAAATGTCGCCCAAACCTGTCATTTATCATTATCCTACGGTGGGTTGTTATCAGCTCTCAGGTCGCAGTTGGCATCTTTCTAAGGGTATACAGATCGTGCTGAAAGCTGGCTAAATGAGCAGGCTCTAATAGCCTTCGCGAATATGATTGATCGCGACTGACATTACCGTGCGCCAGTTGGCCAGCAGTTCTTTGTTCGCATGCGGGTCACAGATGCCAACAGTTTCAACCAAACATTCAAGCCATGCATCATAGAGTCCCGGTGCAATATTCAGATTATGTCGGTTATGAGACTCCCGAACATCATTAAGACATGTTATAGCGCTTTGGTGATTTTGACCGACAAACAGGAAAGACATCACAATAGCGTGATCAAGTATTTTGGCCTGTGCTTCCATGTCGACATGTTCAAATTTCTTGCGGATTTCTTCGCTGGCTTCCATAAGGCGCTCGTAAAATACTGAGATAAATGATTTCCCACCGGCTCGAATATAGCTTTTGTGGACATGTTTTGCCTTTTCCTGAATGGACATAATTAAATGAAATTAACAAATGAACGTTTTTATAGCAAGCGTATTTTAGTAAGACTTCTTATAAATTCTCCCCTAAAGGAGCCTCTGCAAAAGACTCCAATTTTCTACTGCGATTGGTAGAATGTAGTGAGTCAGCAGGGGTGTATGAACCGGTTGAATTTTCTGCAGAATCGAGGGGGGATCAAACTTGATTGATATTGATTAGCTCTATATGAATAACCGATATGGCAGCTGAAAGTGGACATCCGATAAAATGCCAGTTCCAGATTGAATTTCACGTTACCATCCACGCTACTGCGTGTGAGGCCAAACAAATAGCCGGCTTCATATTTCAGGCTCTCGGTTAATTTTCCATACAGCACTGGCCCTACAAGATGAGACTGTTGATCGACAGGGCCAAATCTTCTTAAAGGACCAATGGTTCCATAGGCCTCGAACCCCGGATTGAAGGCGCGCGTTACTTGCCACTTACTGCACCATGCGTAGCCAAAGGTGTTATCGCGTACCGAAGTGCCGAACTGTTTGCTACTTCAAGATTGAGCGTGTGCAGCCAGGAATCGGCACGCTTTTCCAACAACAGCTTGAATTCAAGCGACTGGTTTGTATTTTGACTGGCTGCGGGAATCAGGTATTCCAGATACAGGTCGGCATCCAGCCATTGTTAGATATTTTCCCACTTAAAAGCGGAATAACAGATTTTTCGTTTTGGCACATCGGCAAAAATACCATATACAGCCGAATGCCAGCGGTCGGTAACGCCATAGGAAAGTTCGAATTGGTGCCGGTTGGTTCCGTTTTTCTTCTGGTTTTCATCCACGGTGACATCGCTCTGGGACTCTAATTCAAGTTCACCTTCCGCAACATTGGGGGAATAAACCTTTTTGGCTGAGGCCGGACTGGCAGCGGCGGTTTCCCGGGTTGTGTGTAAAGGGGAGGACCGGGCCTCGAAAATCGCCGCTGTTTGCGTATAGTTGCGCGCCCGGGGAACATGATGACAGGTAACGTGACATACGAAACGGATGATTTGCGCATCGTGGGCGTGGATGAAGTGATTCCGCCCGAACAGTTGCACAAGGAGCACCCGATCAGTGAGCGGGCGGCGAAAACCACCTATGAGGCTCGGCGTGCGATCCGTGATGTTTTAAGGGGCGAGGATGATCGCCTGCTGGTCGTAACCGGGCCCTGCTCCATCCACAATCCGGATGCCGCACGCGAGTATGCCCGGCGACTCCAAAAGCCGCATGAGGAACTGGCGGATGATTTGCTGATTGTCATGCGCGCCTATTTCGAGAAACCGCGCACCACGGTGGGTTGGAAGGGGTTGATTAACGACCCGAATCTCGACGGCACCTTCCAGATCAACAAGGGCTTGCGTCTGGCGCGTCAATTATTGCTGGACGTGAATGAGATGGGCGTGCCTGCCGGAACCGAGTTTCTGGACCTTATCAGTCCGCAGTATGTGGCGGATCTGGTGAGTTGGGGCGCGATCGGGGCGCGCACCACGGAGTCCCAGTCCCACCGCGAACTGGCCAGCGGTCTGTCCTGCCCGGTGGGCTTCAAGAATGCGACGGACGGTGGGCTCAAGGTGGCGGTGGATGCCATTCGTTCGGCTTCGCATCCGCATCATTTCATGTCGCTGACCAAACAGGGGCGTTCGGCGATTTTCTCTACTTCCGGTAATGAGGATTGCCATATTATCCTGCGTGGCGGGCATGAGCCCAACTATGATGCGGCCAGCGTGCAGCGTGCCTGCGGGGAATTGGCGGCGGCGGGCCTTGAATCACGGGTGATGATTGATTTTTCCCACGCCAACAGCCGCAAACAGCATGGTCGCCAGATGCTTGTTTCCCGTGACGTGGCCGGACAGATTGCTGATGGTAATGAATCGATCATCGGTGTGATGATTGAAAGCCATCTGATAGCCGGGCGGCAGGATGTTGTTGCCGGTCGGGAACTGGTGTTTGGCCAGAGCGTAACGGATGCCTGTATCGGATGGGACGATACAGAAACCACGCTGCACGAACTGGCTGAGGCGGTACGCAAGCGGCGCGGCTGATCCGGGATCCGCTGTCACCTACAAATGCATCTGTTTTAGCCAGTTCTCCAGAAAATGAATGTTAAAATCGCCCTTTTGAAAGGCGGCATTGGCCAGCAGCCGCTCATGCAGCTCGCGGTTGGTGGTGATGCCGATAATGGCCAGTTCGTCAATGGCGCGCTGCATGCGGCGAATGCACTTCTGCCGGTCCCGCGCGTGGGTGATGATTTTGCCAATCATGGAATCATAATGCGGTGGCACCCGGTACCCGGTGTAAATGGCAGCATCCACGCGTACGCTGCGGCCACCCGGCGCATGGTAAAGCGCGATTGTTCCGGGTGACGGCGTGAATTTGAACGGGTGCTCGGCGTTGATGCGGCATTCAATCGCGTGCCCTTTCTTTTTAATCTTGTCTTGCGCAAAAGCCAGCTTTTCACCGGCAGCTACGCGGATTTGCCACTCGACCAGATCCACGCCGGTAATCCATTCGGTCACCGGATGCTCCACCTGAATGCGGGTATTCATTTCGATGAAATAGAAGGATTTATCCGGATTCATCAGGAACTCGACGGTTCCTGCACCAACGTAATTAACCGCTCTGGCTGCCGCTACGCCCGCTTCACAAAGGATTTGGCGGGTCTTTGCATCGACAAACGGACTGGGCGCTTCTTCCAGCACTTTCTGGTTATTGCGTTGCATAGAGCATTCGCGCTCGAACAGGTGTACGAGGTTACCATGGGTGTCCCCCAGCACCTGAACCTCGATATGCCGTGGTTCTTCCAGAAATTTCTCGATGAAAACGGTATCGTCGCCAAATGCCGCCGCCGCCTCAGACTGGCATTTATTGAACGCACCCGGCAGCGCACCTTCGCTGTGTACCACTTGCATGCCACGGCCGCCACCACCTGCGGATGCTTTTACAATCACAGGAAATCCAGCCTTCCTGGCAACATGTTTGGCTTCCTCCACATCACGCACGGCGCCATCGGAACCGGGAACAAGCGGCACGCCCGCCTCCTTCATTTTCTGCTTGGCGGTGACTTTGTCGCCCATGGTGCGCATGGATTCGGGGGAGGGGCCAATCCATGTGTACCCCGATTCGATGACAATATCGGCAAATTCGGCATTTTCCGCCAGAAATCCGTAACCTGGATGAATCGCCTGCACATCGGTGAGCTCGGCCGCCGACATGACAGCCGCAATATTCAGGTACGACTGTGCACTCGCTGCGGGGCCAATGCATACCGCTTCATCGGCCAGCCGGGTATGCATGGCTTCACGGTCGGCCTCTGAGTATACGGCGACGGAGCCGATACCCAGTTCCTTGCAGCAACGGATGATGCGTACGGCAATTTCGCCCCTGTTGGCAATTAAAATCTTATTGAACATGTTTATATTTATGCCAGCGGTGCAATCACAAACATAGGCTGGCCATATTCCAGCGGTGAAGCATTCTCCACCAGAATTTCTTCCACTACACCGTCATATTCTGCTTCAATTTCATTCATCAGTTTCATTGCTTCGATGATGCAAAGGATATCACCCTTTTTGACCCTGGTGCCTTCGCTGACGAAGGAATCAGCCTCTGGTGACGGAGCGCGGTAGAAGGTTCCGACCATCGGCGATTTGACAATATGCTCCCCGCTTTCTTCGACCGGGGCTGGCGGGGTGAGCGGAGTCTCTACGGGAGCGATTTGCGGCGTGGCTGCAACGGGAGTTGCCACCGCAGCCTGTACCTGCGGTACGGTTACGATGTGCTCGCGGCGTGAAATACGAACTGTCTGGTCGCCTTCGGTGACTTCGATTTCGGTCACATCCGAAGCCTGGAGCAGGCGAATCAGTTTGCGAATCTGGGAAATGTCCACGATGATCTCCTTGAATGCATAGACTTAAGTATCTCTGTTGGTACGTAAATGTTCTGCCAGCCCCTGTAATGCCAAATGATATGATGCGGGCCCGAAACCGGCGACGATGCCGGTTGCAATATCGGCCAGCATGGAGTGGTGACGAAACTCCTCACGGCGGTGAATATTCGATAAGTGCAATTCCACAAAGGGGATATGACAGCCCAGCAGGGCATCACGCAGGGCGACACTGGTATGGGTATAGGCGGCGGGATTGATGACAATGCCATCCACATGTTCGGCGGCAGCCTGATGAATACGTTCTACAAGCTCGCCTTCGTGGTTACTCTGGAAGGTGGTGATTTCGCAACCGATTTTATCGCCGGTGGCAATGAGGTCTTCATTGATCGTGGCCAGATTCTGTAATCCATAGTGCTCGGGTTCGCGTGTTCCCAGCAGGTTAAGATTCGGCCCGTGTATGACCAGTATGTGCAAAGGTTTCATACGTTTTGTCCATCCCGCTGCGACCATGTGTTACACAGTTGCCGCAGGTTGTCATCATCCGGGTTACGCATCATTAAAATACCCAGCATGGCGCGAGCCTCATCATCTTCACCCTGATCCCATAACAGGCGAGCCAGCCGGATGGATGCGGGCGGTCCCTGATCATGTTCGTGACGTCCATAACAGGATTCCGCACTGGCGAAACAATCCAGTGCTTCGGCATGGCGATTGGCTTTTTGTAGTATACGGCCCAGAAGGTGCCATGCTTGCCCTTCCATGGGCGCAAACTCCAGCACTTGCCGTACCACGTCTTCGGCGCGGGAAAGCTTACCCTGCCGCAAGAGGTGGGCACATTCTTCCAGACCTGTTTCCACGCCTTGCCAGTTTTGTGGCTGGGGAGCATGTTTGGGTATGGGCAATGATGCTGCTAGCATAAGGCTCACGCTACGCAACTGGGAAAAGCCGGTCAATCAAAAACGGCAAAAATTGAATAAAATGAGTTAAAATCAGCCATATTTTGACTGATTTATGCATAAAAACGTAGAAAATCAGGGGTTTTGAGTTTGGAAATTCATCTAAATGGAGAGCAAAAGCAAGTGACGGCGGCTAATATCGCCGAACTGCTTTGTGAATTGGGTATGGAGAACCGTATGATTGCCATTGAACGAAACCTGGAAGTTGTCCCCAAGAGTAAATATAACGAAACTGCGTTGAGCAACGGCGACCGTATTGAGGTCGTACACATGATTGGTGGTGGTTGAATGGCATTGACAAACAACGATGAACTAAAGATTGGCAGTCACACGTTCCATTCCCGGCTGATTGCAGGTTCCGGCAAGTACAAGGACTTCGCAACCACAAAGGCGGCCACGGAGGCGGCAGGGGCGGAGATGATTACGGTGGCGGTGCGCCGGGTAAATATTACCGATCCGGATAAGGAGAACCTGCTCGATTATATCGACCCGGAAAAATATGTAATTTTGCCCAATACCGCCGGTTGTTTTAATGCCGAAGATGCCGTGCGAACGCTTAAGCTGGCGCGCGAGGCTGGTGGCTGGAATTTGGTGAAGCTTGAAGTATTGGGCGATACCGAAACGTTGTATCCCAATGTGGTAGAAACCATCACGGCGGCCGAGCAACTCGTCGCCGATGATTTTCAGGTCATGGTTTATACGAATGACGATCCGATTGTGGCACGACGCCTGGAAGAGATCGGCTGCGTGGCCGTGATGCCGTTGGGTAATCCGATTGGTTCCGGCAGGGGTTTGGCCAATCCGTTCAATATCCGGGTTATCAAACAGCGGGCGAAGGTGCCCATTGTGGTGGATGCCGGGATTGGTACGGCCAGCGATGCGGCCAGAGCAATGGAACTGGGCGCCGATGCGGTACTCATCAATACTGCCATGGCCGAAGCGAAGGATGAATGCCTGATGGCCAGTGCCATGGGTGATGCGGTACGCGCCGGACGCGCGGCGTACCTTGCAGGACGCATGCCGAAGCGGGCGTTTGCCAGCGCTTCGTCTCCCACCGAGGGTTATATCTGGGATTGAATAATCAGACACAGATCAACACAGATTTTCACAGATGAACAAATCTGTGTGCATCTGTGTTGATCTGTGTCCAAAAAGGTTTTTTTTATGACTGAACTGAAAAACGATCTGTTTTTACGGGCCTGCCTGCGGGAAGATGTAGAACGCACACCGGTATGGATGATGCGTCAGGCCGGGCGTTATTTGCCGGAATACCGGGCCACCCGGCAACGCGCCGGGGGCTTCTTGAACTTGTGCAAAACGCCGGAGCTCGCCTGTGAAGTATCCATTCAGCCGGTGGAACTGGTGGGTGTTGATGCAACCATCATGTTTTCCGACATTCTGGTTGTGCCCGAGGCGATGGGCATGGAACTGACATTTGGTACCGGCGAAGGCCCGAAGTTTCCCCAACCCATCCGCACCCGTGCCGATGTCGAAAAGCTGCCTGTCCCTGATCCTGAAGACGGGTTGGGTTACGTGATGGCCGCAATCCGTTTGATTCGTCAGGAGCTTGCCGGTCGTGTGCCACTAATTGGATTTACCGGTAGCCCGTGGACGCTGGCAACGTATATGATCGAGGGTGGTGGCTCGAAGAATTATTCGAAAATCAAGGCGATGGCATTTAACGAGCCGGAAACCCTGCATCTGCTTCTCGATAAACTGGCCGATGCCGTGGCGGCCTATCTTAATGCCCAAATCGCCAACGGCGTGCAGGCCGTACAGATATTCGATACATGGGGCGGCATCCTGACCACACGCGACTACAGGGAATTCTCCTTGCAGTATATGCAGCGTATTGTCGAGCAGTTAACCCGTGAACATGATGGGCGGCGCGTGCCGGTGATTCTCTATACCAAGGGCGGCATGGGCTGGCTGGAAGAGATCGCCGCAACCGGTTGCGATGTGGTTGGACTGGACTGGACGATTGATATTGATGTGGCCAGACGGCGCATTGGAGACAAGGTTGCCCTGCAAGGCAATATGGACCCGACCATGCTGTATGCCAACCCGGATCGAATTCGTGCGGAGGTGAAGGATATCCTTGCCAAATTCGGCAATGGCAACGGCCATGTATTCAATCTGGGTCATGGTATTACCCCCGATGTACCGGTGGACCATGCCAAAGCCTTTATTCAGTCAGTGAAGGAAGAATCCGGCGCCTATCATTCGTGATAACGATGAACGCTATGCGATTACCGTAGCTGTCCGACCGGAATATACAGAAGAACATTCTGATCCGGAACAGAACCAGTTTGTTTTTATTTATCATATCAGCATCCACAATAAAGGGACGCTTCCGGCCCAGCTTATCAGCCGCCACTGGCTCATTACCGACGCCAATGGCCAGGTGCAGGAGGTGGAGGGTGAAGGCGTGATTGGCGAACAGCCCGTGATTCCGCCTGGTGGAGAACACAGGTATAACAGTTTCTGTGTGCTGGAAACCCCGGTCGGCTGCATGGAAGGCTGTTATCAGATGGTGGCCGAGGATGGCACGGCCTTTGAGGCGTTGATCCCCGCCTTTACCCTTGCGGTTCCCGGCACGCTTCATTAACTGCGTATTATGGATCAGCCTTGCCGCCATTATGGTTTGAAAGTAACCGCCTAAAGTGGGTGAAAACCGACCGGTGGTACTGGTTAGCCGACAGGCCTAAATCGGCCAACTAAGGACATTCACAAAGAGGAGAATCAATGTTCAGTTCCTGTGTTTTTTTCTGAATGTCATAAAGGATAGACATGGCCGCCATGGGTTACAAATTTATTTTCTGATTCGCTAGATTTACATGTATCAACTTGATATTGAGCGACAACTTTTGCCTTAATTTTAGTTGATGAGTTCCTTGGATTATATTGAACTTGAACAATCTTTTTGCCTTGGGCTTTTAAATAATTTTCTACACCCTGATTATGAGGTTTTTTCCCCCAGTCTTCGCCAATAACAAAAATATCAGCC
>CAZEMN010000029.1:0-16401 GCA_964513335.1 uncultured Zetaproteobacteria bacterium
GGCTAGCGCTGCCTGCGAATGAGAACCAGGCATGAACCGCCACGGGTTCCGGGCTTGGGAATCGCAGCCAGTACATGGCCGGCAAAAGGACCTTCCGCCAGCCAGCGGTAGACCGTTTCCTTTAATACCGGACGACCATCCTGCGAATGCAAGCCTCGCCCATGCACCAGGCACAGCACACGGTTATGCCCGGTTAACGCCTGTTGCATACAATGGTCAAGCATGGCAAGGACCTCCTCGCGCGTCATGCCATGCAAATCGACCTCCATATCCGCCGGTGGCCGCCCATTCGCCAGTTGGCGCAAGCGTTCCTGTGAAATGCCATCGGCTTTAAGCACCCATGGTACTGCCGACTTCTCCGGCCGGATGCCCTCCAACCTCGCGGAGGGAGGGGGCCCTGATTCCATTGTCCTGTGAATCTGAGGGCGCGGTTTGTTTGCCTGACGACGAGATTCGCTTTGTAGTTTTCGCACACCACGCATGGCATGGCCAAACAAGTCATCATCATCCGGCATAGGTTAACCTGCACTATTCATAAATACTGCCACGCCCTTGCTTGTTCCTTTGTCCGCACCGAATCCCTCGTCGGTTGTCCGTAGGCATGGCTACGGCCTCCTTCCTCGGAATCCGTTGTGAACAAAGGCCCGGCGTAATCATCACGGCGATTCATGAATTGTGCAGGTTAAAATTCTTTGCGCTCGGGGCGCGTCATTAATTCCTGCACGGCATCCGTTAAGCGAAGATTCCCGCGTAGAACCTGATACACCGATTCCATCAACGGCACCTCCACCTCAAGTCTGGCAGCCAGCGCATGGATGGCATAGGCCGTGCCCAGACCTTCCACCACCTGGCCAATGTGTGCTTCTGCCCCGGCAACATCCATGCCCTGAGCCAGTGCAATACCAAAGCGGCGGTTTCTGGACAACTCACCGGTACATGTAAGCACCAGATCGCCCAACCCGGATAAACCCATCAGAGTTTCCCGACGGCCGCCACATGCACAGGCAATGCGCGCCATTTCCGCCAACCCCCGGGTAATGACAGCAGCTACAGCGTTATGCCCTAATTGCATACCATTCGCCATACCCGCAGCAATGGCAACCACATTCTTCAACGCTCCACCCAATGAAACGCCAGCAGGATCATCACTGGCATAAATACGGAAATTCGTATCCGCAAAGAACAATGCCGCGGCTTCAGCCTGCTTAATATCCGATGCAGCCATGGTCATGGCAGTCGGTAATCCCCTGGCAACCTCTGCGGCAAAAGACGGGCCGGAAAGCACGATGCTTCTTTCAGTCCCAAGATGCCGAATAAGCAATTCGTCGGTATGCTCAAGCGTATTCGGGTGGATGCCTTTAAAGGCGGCAATCACGGGAGCGCCGGAAGCCTTTGCCACTTGCGACAGAACAGACTCAGCCGCCGAACTGGGCGTGGCAATGACGACGGCCCGCGAATCATCAAGCGCAACATTCAGATCAGATGTGACTTCGAGACTATTCGGAAACGAAACGCCGGGAAGGTAAACATCGTTTTCGCGCACCTGCTGCATACGCGCCGCCTTTGCCGCATCACGGGCAAACAACCGGACGGAACGCCCCTGACATGCAAGCACCATAGCCAGCGCCGTACCCCAGGAACCCGCACCAATCACACAAACCGATGTATTCATGTGTTCCGCCACCCTGCCCACACAACGAACAGAAGTGGAACAATCAATCCCAACAGCGGCAGGTCGCCCCAACGTTGATAAGGCGTTCGCACATCTGAATCCCGGTATTCACCGTAAACAACCCCTTGGGTAAACCAGTCCATGGTCTGTTGAATGCTTCCGTCCGGTGCCACTATAGCGGACACACCCGTATTAGCGGCGCGCAACAGGTAACGCCCGGTTTCCACGGCGCGCATGCGAGCCGCCTGCAAATGCTGCCATGTCGCGGGCGTGTGGCCGTACCATGCATCGTTGGTCACATTGACCAGCACCGATGCCGCCTTTGCACGCTGGCGCGCCTCACGAGGAAAAATCGCTTCGTAACACACCAGCGAACCATAACGCCCATGGGCGCCTTGTAACACGCCCGAATCTCCGGACGGCTGAAAATCGGCAATGTTGGGCACCAGAGCGTGCAGGAATGGAATCCATGAGGGTACATATTCGCCAAATGGAACCAGATGCTGCTTGCCTACGAATTGCAGTTTCTCCATACCGGGCTGAAACAGATAAATCCCATTGTGCGCAACAGATTGTGCAAGGCGTCCACCGCCATCAAGCTTGAGGCCACCAAACAGGACCGGGGTATTCCACGCCTGCATGTGCCGCAATAGCCAGACTCTCCATTCCGGAGCTCGCTCCAAAAACAGTGGCACGGCCACTTCCGGCCATATAATCAAATCGCTCCGCCTGCTGGCCTGTTCCGATAATCGTACATAACGATGCATGGTTTCATTGAGAAAATCCGCATTCCATTTCAGCTTCTGGGGAATATTGGCCTGTATCAGCGCTACGCGATGAATGGTCCCGCCGGCCCGATAAGGCGCGGGTGCGGCAAACAGACATATACCTGCTATTACAGCACCCGCTAACCCCCAACGATAGTATTTATACTGTAGCATGAACGCTAACGAAACCGCCAGCAAGGCGGGCAAAAAGGCCGCACCATACACGCCCACCACCGCGGCCCAGCCAACGGCAGGCGTGTCCAGCAACAGGCTGCCGAGCGGTGTCCATGGTAGTCCCGTTAACAAGTGCCCCCGTAGCCATTCCTCGCCCACCGTCAGAATCGGGAACACAACCAGCATACGGGTGCTATTGCCCGCTAACCTGCAACTGCCCCAGGCCAGACACGCCGGGAACAGACCAAGAACGAAACCGACCAACGCGGTTGCCAGTGCAGCCCACGGCCATGCCAGCGGGCCAAAGGTATGAAACGTTGGCGCCAGCCACCATGCGCCAATTCCAAACCAGCCAAGCCCGAAAGCCCACCCTGAGGAAAAGGCCTTGCCACGCATAAACAGCAGAATCCAGCCCGCAAAGGCCAATACTGCCAACCACTTGTAATCATAGGGAGAAAAAGCAAAGGGCATAAGACTGCCAAGAAAAAATGCTGTCACCAGCCTGCTCTGCCCCTTACACACAAGTCGCGCCACAGCGAGTCGCCCGGTGGTCATATGCAAGGCGCGCTTTTGAAGCAATGATTGCTCCATTGCAAGAGAGCGCAACGCAGCAGCGGCTCGCCCGAAGGGGACCCTTGCACACGGATCACACCGGCGTTGCGGCGCTTGCCAATGGAACAACCATTATCTGCACCCCGCGCCTTGGTCTGACCCGTGTGCAAGGGCCCTGTGACATGACTTGTGTGTAAGGGGCAGAGCTTGCCCCATGACCCGTTTCGCCACCGTTGATAAAACATCCGGAGAGTGTCTTTATCCGGCAGGAGTATCTGCCATGGGCGTGATATGTAACTTGAGAACCCGTCTGGGTTCCGCCGCCAGCACATACACGGTCAACCCGGCTACCTCGATCCGCTCCCCTTGCGCCGGAATGCGTCCGCACAAACTGGTCACCATACCCCCGACCGTATCATAATCACCTTCCGGCAATTGACGCCCCAGCACTTCTTCCAGATCCTCGACATGCATACGGCCAGCCACCACATAACCGCCATCCTCTCCCCGCACACATTCCCCGGATTCACCAGCCTCACCCACTTCATCCATAGAACCGACGATCTCGGTCAACAAATCGGAAAGTGTTACCAGCCCCCCCGTGCCACCGTACTCGTCCATGACAATGGCAAGGTGCATGCCTTTCTGTTTCATGCGCCCCAGCAGCCCAAGCACAAGCTGTGATTCCGGTACTTTCAGACAGGGGCGAATCAGGCCGGAAAGGTGTTTGTTCTTCCCCTGAATCTCGGCGGAGAATACATCCCATGCATGAATGACACCTTCAATATTGTCAAGATCATCAACATAAACCGGTAATTTGGAATACTCATTGCCGGCAATCTTTTTTGCTGCTTCCTTAAGCGACATGCTTGCCTCAAGCGCAAAAATCTCTGAGCGTGGAACCATCAATTCCCGTACCCGCACATCGCGGAACATCACCAGACTTTCGAGCATGCGACGATGATCATCGGACTGGACAGCTTCCGCCCTGCGGATCAACGCCAGCAATTCGTCTTCATCACGGCCAGGCCGTAAACGCTCAAGCCATCGCGAGCGTAATCGCTCCCGCCAACAATCAAACATTCACTCGCTCCTTTCCGTACTCCCTTCCATAGGGATCATGTAGATTAAGCTGCGCCATGGCGCGGCTTTCCATGGTCTGCATGCGCTTCGCCTGTGCCTCTTCCGCATGGTCGTGCCCCAGCAGGTGCAACACGCCGTGCACAATGAGGTGCAAGGCATGGTCGCATGCATCCAGCCCCAACCGGCCGGCTTCCTTTTTTACAAAAGGCCATGCCAGAATGATATCCCCCAGTGATTCGTCAAAATAAAAATCGGGGCCATCCTGCATGGGAAAAGACAGCACATCGGTGACAGCATCCTCATGCCGCCATTGCCGGTTCAGCTCATGCACCACATCATCACCCGCCACGCGCACGCACAGCGACACTGCACGGCTTACTCCTGCCTGAGCACAGGCCGCGGCCACGGCCTGACACATCCTTGCATCATCCGGTAAATCAGAGTGGCTAATGCCTTCATCCACCATGATATCAATCATGATTCCCCCGCCTCGCTACGCTCATAGGCGGCAACAATTTGCTCCACCAACGGGTGCCGCACCACATCCTGACCACTTAAACGGCAAATACCTACATTCTCCACGCCTTCCAGCACCTGCAAGACATGCAACAGGCCGCTATGATGCTTGGTGGGAAGATCCACCTGTGTCGTATCGCCAGTCACCACCATCCTCGAGGAAAACCCGAGCCGCGTCAGAAACATCTTCATCTGCTCCCGCGTGGTATTTTGCGCCTCATCCAGAATGACGAACGCATCATTCAGGGTGCGTCCGCGCATGTAAGCCAGAGGCGCCACCTCAATACGGCCGGATTCCATGAGTCCGTTCATTTTCTCCAACCCGATCATATCGGCCAGCGCATCAAACAATGGCCGCAGATAGGGATCCACCTTCTGCTGTATATCTCCGGGCAAAAAGCCCAATCGCTCTCCGGCTTCCACTGCTGGTCGCGTCAGAATCACGCGTTCCACCTGATGCGATTGCAGAGCTTCAACGGCCATGGCCACGGCCAGATAGGTCTTTCCCGTGCCCGCGGGGCCTACCGCCAGCGTCAACACATGCTGGCGGATACTGTCCAGATAATGCCGCTGATTTGGCGTCTTGCCCTGAACGCGGCGGCGTCCGGCCACCACAACATCGGCATCGGTTTCCATTGTTTCTTTTTCGCCCCCGCCGGATGCCGCCTGAGTGCGCAAAATGCCTTCCAGTTGAACATCTTCAACCGGACCTTTCTTTGCCCACGGCAACAGCGCATAAATGACTTCCGCCGCCACACGGCCCTGATCCCCTTCGATTTGCCAATCGCCAGGCTGCCCGAGAAAACGCACCCCGAACTGCGCTTCAATCCGGCGCAAAATACGGTTTTTGCTGCCACACAGACTGCGCAACACCTTCGGACCGGCATCGGAAATGTTCAGATGAACGCAGGACTCCGGGTGGTTATTCGCCACAGTTCAACTCCAGTGTTTTCGACAATTTCACGTCAACACCAGTTCGCCGCGAAGTGACTGGCCATAGGCCCTGGTAATCTTGACCGGCAATACGCGCCCCGTCTGGCGTATATTCCCTTCAAAATGAACAATCTTGAAATCCGGTGTGCGGCCTTGCATATCACCATCAGTACGACTTGTCTTTTCCACCAGCACATGTGCCACTTTGCCCACCTGATACAGATACCGTGTATGGCTGCTCTCACGCATCAGGGCCAGTAACCGCTGCAATCGTTCATCCTTCACTGTATCGGGCACGCCATCTTCCACTTTGGCGGCGGGCGTTCCGGGGCGTGGCGAATACTTGAAACAGTATGCGGAATCGAATTCAATCTGCCGCACCAGCGCGAGCGTATCTTCAAAATCAGCATCAGTTTCTCCCGGAAAGCCGACAATAAAATCCGATGACAAAGCAATCCCGGGACATGCTTCACGCAGGCGTACAATCATGTCCAGATATTGTTCCCGCGTATGCCCGCGATGCATGGCTTTGAGAATACGATTGGAGCCGCTCTGAACTGGTAAATGCAAATAGGGCATCAGTTGTGGAATTTCCGCAAAGGCCTCAATAAGGCCATCGCTCATCTCCATCGGGTGGCTGGTGGTGAACCGAAGCCGGATCAGCCCATCCAGTTCCGCCACTGCATACAGCAGCATGGTAAAGTCCCATTCCTCACCATCCGGACTTAAACCAAGGTATCCATTCACATTCTGCCCCAGTAAGGTTATTTCTACTGCGCCCCGGGCCAACAGGTCACGGCATTCATCCAGCACATCAGCCACTGGCCGGGAGAGTTCCGGTCCCCGCGTATAGGGGACGACGCAAAATGTGCAGAATTTATCGCATCCTTCCATGATGGTGACAAAGGCAGAACGCCCCGTTTTCCCCGCTTTGGGCAAATGGTCGAATTTTTCGATTTCCGGCATGTCCGTTTCCGTAAGTTGTACGCGGTCCCGCCGTATTTGCTTCACCATCTCAGGCAACTTGTGATAGGTCTGCGGACCAAACACCATATCCACAAATGGCGCACGCTGCATGATGCGGTTACCTTCCTGTTGCGCCACGCAACCACCCACGCCGATAATTAAATCAGGGCGCTCCTCCTTGATCAGACGGTAACGTCCCAACTCGGAATATACCTTTTCCTCGGCTTTCTCGCGCACGGAGCATGTATTCATCAGAATCACATCGGCATCCGCCGGGTCCGCAACAAGACGCAGGCCGTAAGCTTCCTGCATCAGGTCAACCATGCGCGACGAATCGTATTCGTTCATCTGGCAGCCGTAAGTTTTGATAAAGAGCGTGTCCAGGTATCTATCCCTTACGGGGCACAGTGCAGTGCCCTGAACTTCATGAAGTGTTTTTCGATGCAAATCATCACGAGACGAGAAATCATAAAGCTATTAACGACTGGAAAGCAAGCATCCTCATCCACGGTAGTTTAATAATTAGGGCTGTCCCGGTTGCCCGGCATCGAAACGGGCTGTATTTACAGACTCCTAGACCCGGCGTCCCCGGATATACTGCGTAGCCGCTGCATTGGAGACATTCAGTTCCCGAAGAATGTTGGACATATTAGCCAGAGTATTGAACAACAGATCGCGGGCAACTGCCTGATGGCCGGCAAAAAGATTGGCTATTGCCTTGCGCGTAATTTTGTAGGTAACGCAGTCTTTCTTCGCAATCAATGTGGCCGTAGCTGTCGCATCGTCCAGAAAAGCCATGTCGCCAAGCTGGGAACCTTCACCGGCATTGGCAATATGTACGGTCTCGCCGTTAAATTGCAGAACAACATCCACTTCCCCGTGCCGTAGCAAATACAACGCACCAGCAGGTTCGTTCTCAATCACCATTGAGCTTTCATTTTTGAAAGATTCAATCGTAATAAACGTTCTTAGATTGTACTTTTCATCTTCTGTAAGTGTGCGGTGGAAAACATGTTCTTCCAGCCAGTTAAAATCGATTGCCATCACGGACCTCCTTTCGATTTCGTTCAAAACGGCGCCAATATAATGCGCGAACAGGGCAAGAATGTGACAGATGTCACCATGTTTGATTCGTATTGCAGCGCCGGACTTCTGGCAACAGCGCGATTGCGCCGTTAGTCTTGGCCGACTTTAGCGGGAGCATGAATCTACAGTGACTTTTCAGGATTTAATTCTCACATTGCAGCAATACTGGGCGGCGCAGGGATGCGTGCTACAGCAACCTTATGATTCGCCGATGGGGGCTGGCACATTCCATCCAGCTACGTTTCTACGTGTGCTGGATGATGAGGTATGGAACACCGCCTACGTGCAACCCTGCCGTCGGCCCACCGATGGCCGTTATGGCGAGAATCCGAACCGTTTGCAACACTATTACCAGTTTCAGGTCATTCTGAAACCGGCTCCGGAGAATATCCTCGACCTGTATCTCGATTCCCTGAAAACCATCGGCATTGATCCTGAAATCCATGATATCCGGTTCGTTGAGGATGACTGGGAGTCACCGACCCTCGGTGCCTGGGGACTGGGCTGGGAAGTCTGGCTCAACGGTATGGAAATTACCCAGTTCACTTATTTCCAGCAAGTCGGCAGTGTCGAACTCTCCAAAACGCCCGGCGAAATCACCTACGGACTGGAACGGTTGGCCATGTATCTGCAGAGCGTAGAAAATGTGTTCGATCTCACATGGGTAGAAACGGCGGATGGTAAGAAGGTCAGCTACGGTGAGGTCTTCCACCGCAATGAAGTGGAGTTCTCCACCTATAATTTTGATCAGGCAGACACGAGTTGGCTGCACGAACAGTTTGATCATGCCGAGACCGAGTGCAAGCGGTTAAACGAAAAAGGCCTCGTGCTGCCAGCCTATGAGGAAATAATGAAGGCATCGCATGCCTTCAACCTGCTTGATGCCAGGGGCGCGATCTCAGTAGCCGAACGCCAGCGTTTCATTGGTCGTGTGCGCGGTCTGGCAAAGACAGTTGCTCGCACTTATGCGGGGGTGGAGCAAAGATGAAAAAAGCAATGGATGTTGCTTTTTTCATGCGCGATAGTCTGGCTTGGCGTGCCATGAAAAGAAATTTTTTTTCAGGGTGATAATGCAATGAGAATGCATCTACTTCCGCAGCCCCTGCTGATCGAAATCGGTACCGAGGAAATCCCGGCAGGCGTTGCGCCGAGCATGGGTGAGGCGCTGAAGGCCGCTGTCGAGAAGTTGCTTGCCGATGCGTGTGTGAACGTGAGTGAGTTGCATCTTGGCGTGACACCGCGACGGCTGCTACTGCATGCGAATTCCTGTCCTGTCATGCAGGAAGACCGCGAAGAAACTATCTGGGGTCCGCCGGAAAAGGTTGCGTTCAAAGATGGTTCTCCGACCAAAGCCGCTGAAGGCTTTGCCAAAAAGTCTGGCATTGATATTGATTCTTTTGAGTTGGCCGGCAAAGGTGACGGCAAGGGCAACTACATGAAGGCTGTGCAAACGGTGAAAGGCCACAAGGTGGCCGACATCATCGCAGAAGCGATGCCGGATATCCTGCGAAAATTGCCCAGCCCGAAACAGATGCAATGGAATGATGGCGAAAATCGCAGTGATGCCTTCATCCGCCCTGTCCGCTGGATCGTCGCGCGACTTGGCAAGGATGTTATTCCATTCTCATTTGCGGGTGTGGAAGCAGGAAAAATATCGCACGGCCATCGTGTGCATGGCTCCACTGGCGAAATTGATGTGAACGATCCGTTCGACTGGCTGAAAAGAAATTATATCCTTGCGAATCGGGAAATAAGAAAAAATAAAATCCAAGAATATCTGGATACCGCTGCTGGTCAATCCAATGTTATTTTATATGAAGATATCGATCTAATCGAAGAAGTGACCGATCTGACCGAATGGCCACAGGTTATTACCGGGCATTATGAAGAAACCTTTTTAAAGCTGCCCGATAAGGTCAGCTATATAGAATTGCTGCACCATCAACGCTGCTTTTCCTCTGACAACAAAAAGAGAAAGCGGAGCAACACTTTTTTTGCTGTCGCCAACATCGAATCGAAAAAACCACAGGCCGTTGCCTCAGGCAACGAACGCGTGGTCAATGCGCGTTTGGCCGATGCAATGTTCTATTTTGAACGTGATCCTAAAGAATCGCTGGAAGCACGCGTTGAAAAGCTTTCCGAAGTCGTTTTTCAGGACGGACTTGGCATGGTCGGCGATCAGGTGCGCAGGCTGCGCGGCTTTGTGCTGGATACCGCAGCTGCACTGGGGGTCGATGCCAACGATGCGCAGCGCGCCGCCTATTTATGCAAATCCGATCTGACCACCGGACTGGTCGGTGAATTCCCCGAGTTGCAAGGCTATATGGGCGGGATTTACGCAAAGATGGATGGCGAGAACGGGGTAGTCGCCAATGCAATTGCAGAGCATTACGCGCCGGCAGGCGCGGATGATAATTTGCCCGACAATGCTATTGCGCGCGCCATCGGCATTGCCGAGCGTGCTGACAAATTACTGGGATATTTCCACCTTGGACGTATCCCCACGGCCAGCGCCGATCCGTTTGCTCTACGCCGTGCTGCCATCGGTCTGATACGCCTGCTAAATGATAAAAATATTCCCTCCGGCATTATTCCAGTGGACATGACGGTGACTGATGTGCTGGACGAGAGTGCCAAACAGTGGAATCAGCAACGTGTAACGATCACAATTTCTAAAGAAACGCGTGAACAAGTCCGCGTATTTATCATTGAGCGCATGGTTGGTATGGCTGATTCCTTTGAAGTATCAAAAAGCTCTATAGATGCTGCTTTGAATGCATCTGTTGAAATACCTCTTTATCGCATTATCAAAGTTGCCAACCTATTAACCCATTTTGCCAACACTGATGAGGGCCAGGCCGTTGCCGCAGCCAACAAGAGAATCGCTAACCTGCTTAAAAAAGCAGGGAAAGTTGATGCCAATATCGACCAAAAACTCTTTCAAGAAGATGCCGAAAAGAGTCTTTTCAATATCTTAGAAGAACTGGAATTAGATTTTGCCGTTGAACCACATATACAATTGACACAACTTGCAAAACTACGCGAACCGGTCGACACATTCTTCGATGATGTCATGGTTATGGTGGAGGATGAAGCGATACGTGCCAACCGTCTGGCCCTGCTGAACCGCCTGCGCGCCCTGTTCCTGAAACTCGCGGATATATCACGACTTTAGTGAGTGCGGAACTCTCTGATACCCTGATAAAACTGATGGCAGCATGGCTGTTGCTATTTGGCGCGGCACTCTGGGCCCGCCGCGAAGGTTTAAAGCTATCCAGACGTATGTTGATTGCATCGCTTCGAGGACTGGTGCAATTGTTGATTCTAGCCTTTATTTTGCACTGGGTCTTCGATATTCAATCACATATTGCACAGGGACTACTGGTTCTGGGCTTCTGTGTGTTGGCCGGATATACCAGCGCAGGCCATCACGCCGAGAGGCAACACGCATGGTTGGCGGCCAGCACGGGCCTGACCTGCGCATGTCTGGTCACGCTTCCCTGGCTGGCGGCTAGTGGCGCCATCAGCGCTGATACCCGCACGCTCATCCCGCTCGGCAGCATGGTAGCGGCCAATGGCATGAATGCTATTTCGATTATGTTTGAGCGGCAATCCGGCGGTGGTGTTGCAAGCGATAGCATGCGCACCGCCATGATCCCAACCATTGATACCCTGCGTGTAGCGGGGCTTGTTCATATGCCTGGTATCTTTGTTGGCATGACACTGGCCGGCAGCCCGCCACTCGCTGCAGCCAGCGCCCAACTGGTCGTGCTGTACATGATTGTGGCTTCCAGTTTCACGGCCTGTATGGTTAGCTTCCTGATGATGAATCACTTTAACAAAAGTAAAATATGCGCTTAAAACGTATCGAGCTGGCGGGTTTCAAATCCTTCGTTGACCCGGTCAAGATTGATCTGAGCGACGGAATCACTGCCATTGTCGGCCCCAACGGCTCAGGTAAATCCAATATTGTCGATGCCATCCGCTGGGTACTGGGCGAACATTCGGCCAGACATCTCAGGGGTGGTGTGATGGACGACCTGATTTTTCAGGGTTCGGAAACACGTCCACCTGTCGGGGTATGCGATGTCGAACTAACCTTTGCCATTGAATCCGGCCAACTGGCAAGCCCCTATCATGAGATGGAAGAAATCCGCGTGCGCCGTCGGCTAACCCGCGAAGGCGGCAGCGATGCATTTATCAATGGCAAGATGGTGCGCTTAAAAGATGTAGTGGACCTTTTTCTGGATACGGGCGTCTCCACCCGCGCCTACGCTATTATCGAGCAAGGATCAATCTCTCGCATGATTTCTGCCAAACCGGAAGAGCGCCGCGTCATGTTGGAAGAAGCAGCGGGTGTGATGAAATACCGCGCCCGGCGGCGCGAAGCCGAACTGAAAATGAACCATACCCGGCAAAATCTTGACCGGGTCATGGATCTGCTGGAAGAGGTGCGCACCCAGTGCCGCAGCCTGAAACAGCAGGCATCCCGGGCGGAGCGTTTCAAGAAATTACAGGATGAATGGCAACAAACCCAGGCATTGTCCATGGGAATTCGCTATCGCCAGCACCTGGTTCGCTGCCAGGAAGGTCAAAAACAACTTGAGGCGGCCAGGACCAAAGAAGCACAGGCTGCCAGCAGGCATGCGGAGACCGAACGCAATCTTGCCGATGCCAGGCAGCAACTGATCGAACATGAGGAGCAGGCTCAGCATGCGCAGGATAACCTGAGGAGTGCGGAACAGAAGCGTTCAGAGCTGCAACAGCAGGCCGAACGGCAGGCGGGAGAACGCCGACTGCTGGCGGAGCGAAAGCTGACGCTGGAACAAAGGATTACCGACGGATCGGAGCGTGGAAAACGCTTAGAACAGGAAATTGAAGCCATTGAAAACCGCATCACAAGTCAGGACGACCATGCCTTGCAGCAGGCTCTGGAGCAGGCGCAATCAGCAGAAGAAGAGGCTCGCGAACAGCATGAAGAACAGCGCAGAGTGCGTGATGAAATGCTGGCTGAATTCGAACGTATTCGCAGCCACCATGAAGGTGCCGAACGCCGTCGTGAACAGGCCGAGGCTGCACTTGGACGCTTGCAAGAACGCCAAAGCCTGCTGCTTGGCAGGCAGCAGGAAATCGAGCAGCAACTAAAACAAATTGATACTTCGCAGAAAAATGTGGCGCAGGAAACAAAGGTATGTGAACAACAGCAGAAACAGGCCAGCGCCGAAGTAGAAACCACGCAACAGCAACTGGATGCTTCGCGTAAAGAACGTACCGATGCCGAGACAGCGCTCGCTGCCCAGTCTGGTGAGATGCGCCGCTTGCAAGGCGAGATTCAGGAATTGCAGGGACGCGCATCCAGCCGGGATATTCCGGATCATGTACGCAACACCTTGCGCCAGGCAGGCGCAATCTGGGTGGACGAGGCCCTGAATGCGCCCGAAGGGCTGGAACTCGCAGTTGTAGCCGCCCTGCGCGCCGACGGTGCGAATGCGCAATTGCCCGGTAATCCGGGATTGACTGATTTGTTTGAGTCTATCCAGCAGACGCAGGAACTGCCTGTGGCCTTCCACGCCGGAACAGTGAGAACGGAAATCAAAAGCAGCCTGGCTGAGGTCATGAGCCTTGACGTGAAACATCCGCTGTATCCCATATTCGGACAGGTTCTGCTGGTAGATGACATTGTGAGCGCACGGGATGCACTGGATGCGGAGCCTGCGGCCTCGGCTGTTGTAAGCCAGGATGGCTGGCGCATGGAAGCCACCGGATGGTTGATTCCCCCGGCACATAAAGCCAGTGCCCGCCGCCTGTCGGCGCAGCGGGAACTGACACAACGGCAGCGAGAGCTTGAACAGGCCGAACACCGGCTAAACACATGCGAACAAACCTTCAGGGAAGCTGAAACGGCTCTCATGGAACAACAGCATGCATGGCAACAGGCCCATATTGCAGCAACCGAGGCACAAGGCAAAATGCAGTCAAAACACGCCGAAACCGAAAGGGTGGAAGCAGAGGCGCATGCACTGACCGCGCGTCTGCAACGATTAAAAACAGAGATTGAAGAAATCAGTCAGGAGCGTCAGCACTGGTCATCTCAAATAGCCTCTGATACCACGCCGGACCCCGAACGGCTAACGGCAGCGCAAGCGGCGCTGGATAAGCAGAACGGGCTGGAGGCAGAAACACGGCAACGTCTGGATCAGGTAAAAAATAGCCGGGCGTCAGCGGAACAGGCTCTGGCCCTGCATCGGCAGGCTCGCGAGACTCTTGTCCGGGAGCGGCAGCGCCTGCATGATGAATTGGAGCAGGTCGAAAAGCAGCAACAACAGAATCAGGCAGCATTTGCCACGATCGCCTCAGACATCCTGCAAGCGGAGCAACGATCCGGAACAGACCAGTTGCTGCGCGAGGCATCCGAGGCCGTCGATCACATGCATCAGGAACTGAACAGAATCCGTCAGCAAGGCCATGCATTGCAGCAAACCGCGCATGAAGCGGACAGGACTGAGCATCAACTGCGTACAGGCCTGCAGGAAACTACGGAACACCGCCAACAACGTGAAATCGCTCTGGCCACGGAAACCACCCGCTTGCAGGACATGGAAGACGAAATCCATCAGCGCTGCCAGCGAACAGGAAAAGAACTGATGCACGAGATGGATCACATGGAGGGTGAACTGGATGAGGAGGCCATGCTGCTCAAGGCAAGAGAACTTGAAGAGCGTTTGAACCGCTTTGGTCCGGTTAATTTACTGGCGATTGGAGAGTATGATCAGGCAGCAGAAAGAGAGCAGTTTCTCTCCACTCAGGTTGAAGATTTGGAATCCAGCCTTGCCACGCTATCGGACACGATTGACCGTATTGACCGCACAACCCGCCAGCGATTCAGGGAAACATTCGAACAAGCCAATGCCTATTTCAAGCAGACATTCCCTCGCCTGTTTGGTGGCGGAAAAGCAGAGTTACATCTTGATTCAGATGATCTGCAAACCGCTGGCGTGGAGGTGATTGCGCAACCGCCAGGCAAGCGTCTTCAGAGTGTTGAATTGCTGTCGGGAGGGGAAAAGGCGCTAACCGCTGTGGCGCTGGTATTTTCCATTTTCCGCATCAAACCGGCGCCGTTTTGTATACTGGACGAGGTCGATGCACCATTGGATGACGCCAATGTCGGTCGTTTCGGGGAACTGGTTCAGGAATTCTCCAATACAGTGCAATTCCTGAACATCACGCACAACAAGGTGAGCATGCAAATGGCCGGTCGTATCATTGGCGTATCCATGCCTGAAGCCGGTGTATCAAAAATTGTTGGCGTGGACCTGGAAAGTCTGGAAAAACAGGAAGCCATCGCCGCCTGATTCAATCCGGGAATTCTTGACGGGCCACATACCACTCCTATGATGCATCCTCTTTTCGTATGCGTGGCGCAGATGGATAGCGCGCAAGCTTTCGAAGCCATGGTCGCGGAAATGTTTGTCAGGTAGGCTGCCGCCACAAAATAAAGACGCGCCCTTAGCTCAGCTGGATAGAGTGGCAGCCTCCGAAGCTGCAGGCCAGTGGTTCGAATCCACTAGGGCGCACCATCTTTGGAGATAAAATCATGCCCACTCATGAACCAGGAATCGCCCGCGCATTAATCAGCGTATCCGATAAAAGTGGTGTGAAAGAATTCGCACAATCCCTTGCCGGCCGGGGTGTCGAAATCCTGTCGACCGGGGGAACGGCAAGCCTCCTGCGCGAAGCAGGTGTTCCTGTCTGCGACGTCTCCGATTACACCGGCTTTCCCGAGATGATGGATGGGCGTGTTAAAACGCTGAATCCGAAGGTGCATGGCGGCATTCTGGCACGCCGCGATAACGACGGCGACCTGGCTTCCATGGCTGAACACGGTATTGAGCCCATCGATCTGGTCTGTGTGAATCTGTACCCCTTCCGCGAAGCAGTTGCCAAAGAGGATTGTACACTGGATGACGCCATCGAAAATATCGATATCGGTGGTCCGTGTATGGTGCGTGCCTCAGCCAAAAATCATAAATTTGTCACCATTGTCGTCGATCCTTCCGATTATGACATGGTACTGGATGCGATGGATAAGGGCATGCTGGATGAAAACAGGCGCCGTGCTCTGGCCATCAAGGCCTTTGCTCACACTGCCGCCTACGACGGCGCGATTGCCAACCACTTCTCGGCGCTAAATGCCGACGGCAGCAAACGGCGGTTCCCGGATATCTTCACCCGCCAGTTCATTAAGACGGCTGACGAACTGCGCTATGGTGAAAATCCGCATCAGGCGGGCGCCTTTTACGCCGACCCGGAGGATGAAGGCGTGTCGCTGGCCGATTGCCCGGTGCTGCAAGGCAAGGCCATTTCCTACAACAACATTGCCGATGCCGACGCCGCTTTTGCGCTGGTGCGGGATTTCAGTGAATCCGCCGTCGTTATCGTCAAACATGCCAATCCATGCGGTGTCGCCGCCGGAAGTAATCAGGCCGAAACCTACGAGCGTGCCCGCGCCGCCGACCCCGTATCGGCCTTCGGCGGCATTGCCGCCTTCAACAGTGCACTGACCGGAGCGACCGCAAAGCTGATTGCCGAGACGTTTATGGAAGTGGTCATCGCTCCCGGCTTTTCCGATGATGCCCGTGCTGTGTTGGCGGA
>CAZEMN010000030.1:0-16130 GCA_964513335.1 uncultured Zetaproteobacteria bacterium
TGTTAACTTCATGTAACTATTATACTTATTCTAGTTAATGTTAACAGGCCCTAATACCTTCATAAAGAAAGCCACATGCAGCAAGCCGCTGGACGGTCAGCCCGCAAGGCGCATTGGCGCAGCCATAGCACGGCTATGATAAGCCGATGCAACGCAGTGGATGGTCGTCCAGCGGTTTGCCCGAAGGGAGCCCCACAGACGGCCCGGCTCCGCGTTACGGCGCTTGGCAATGGAACACAACCATTGCCTGTGCACCGCGCCCTGATCCGAACCGTCTGTGGGGCTCTGCATGTAGCTTTCTTTATGAAGGCATTAGTAACTTCAAGCCCGGCTCGGAGCTTCCCCTGAACTATGTTGTAATATGGCAACACCTTGCCGCGTCCAAGTTATCCGCTAGGCTGCAGCTTCAAATGAATGCTCCGGTATCTCGAACGGGAAGGTAAATGGCTTGATTCACTGCAAATCGCTTTGCAAAAAATATGGTTCCGTACCCGCATTGAATCGGGTGGACATTCATGTGCGCGAACATAAAACCACGGTAATTATGGGCGGCTCCGGCTCCGGCAAAACCACGCTGTTGCGCCTGATCGCCGGTCTGGAGCCCCCGACTTCAGGTGAAATCCGGTACAAGGAAGAAGACTTTGTCCACATGCCGCGCAAACGCCTGTATGAACTGCGTGAATCTATGGGCATGGTCTTTCAATACTCGGCTTTACTCAATTCGCTGAATGTCTACAACAATGTCGCCTTCACCCTGCATGAACACACCGACCTCGACGAAGAGGTGATTCGTACCATTGTCACCATGAAACTGGAACAGGTGGGCTTGCGTGGTATGGAACACCTGATGCCATCCGAACTGTCCGGCGGCATGGCCAAGCGCGTGGCTCTGGCCCGCGCCATTGCCATGGATCCGGCTATCGTGTTTTTCGATGAGCCGACCTCCGGACTGGACCCGATTTCCGCCGGTGTCATTACCTCTCTGATCCATAACCTGACCGAGAAAACACATCATACCTCGGTGGTCGTCACCCATGACGTAAAAGCAGGACTATCCATTGCCGATCATGTGGTGTTGTTGTGGCAGGGGAGTGTGATTGCCGAAGGATCCGCGGACGAAATCCGGCACAGCACGGATGCGCGCGTCAAGCAGTTTATCGAAGGAAGCCCCGACGGCCCCATTCCATTTTCGCGCAGCACCACTTCCTACATAGATGATTTGATGCATAAGCCTGGAACCGTCAGGCTGGCCCCATGAATATGGCTATCGCAACATTCGGCAGCCTGGGACGCAGATTCCTGCGCATACTGTGTAAACTGGGCGATGCCGCTACATTAAGCTCCGCCTCCCTGGGTCTGGTAGCCAATCCTCCCTGGCAGGGCAGGCATATCATCATCCAAATGTTCAATATTGGCGTCGGGTCACTGATGATTATTGCACTGACCGGCGCCTTCACCGGTATGGTGCTGGCACTTCAAGGCTATTACACGCTGGCCAAATTCGGTTCCGAATCCATGCTCGGAGCAGGCATCGCTTTGGCGATTATTCGTGAATTGGGACCCGTGCTAGGCGCCATGATGCTTACCGCTCGCGCCGGTTCTGCCATCACAGCGGAGATCGGTATCATGCGCGTCACCGAGCAGGTGGATGCCCTGGAAATGATGGCGGTGAATCCCCGCGCACGCATTATCATGCCGCGTATCATTGCCGCCACGCTGGTCTTACCCCTGCTCATTGCGCTTTTTGATCTCATCGGCATGGGCGCGGGATACATCGTCGGCGTGGACTTGCTGGGCGTGAATCCGGGTGCATTTATTGCTGAAATGCAGGCCAAAGTCACCACGCATGACATTAATGCCGGTTGGGTGAAAGCGATTGGGTTTGGTTTCCTGGTCGGCGTCATCTGTACCTATATCGGCTACCGTGCCACACCGACTACAGAGGGCGTGGGCAAGGCCACCACGCAGGCTGTCGTACTTTCATCAGTCGGCATCCTGATCCTGGATTATATCCTCACATCGTTTTTCCTGTGAAAACAACATTGGAGCAAAAGCATGAATGAATATAAACGTATGGAAATCGCCGTTGGAATCTTTGTATTCATTGGCATTGCAGGTATGTTCTACATGGCCCTGAAGCTTGGAGAGGTTGGCGGGCTGGGCGCATCGGGTTATGTCGTAACAGCTGATTTTGATGATATAGGCGGTATCCGCAAAGGCGCTGATGTCATGATCGCCGGTGTGGTTATGGGACGAGTGGACAATGTCCGCCTGACCAAGGATGACCAGGCGGAGCTTGCCCTGCGCATTCATGATGGCGTCAAACTGACATCGGATGTGATTGCTTCGGTCCGCACCAAAGGCATCATCGGAGACCGCTTCATTCGCCTCTCCCAGGGCGGTGACGACACTTATCTGAAAGATGGAGATATGATCGAGGAAACAGAATCGGCCATCAGCCTGGAAGGATTGGTGTCCAAGTATATTTTCAACAGTAAGAAAAAATAAAAGCCGGCGTATATTTCCGCCCAATGGGTGCGGCCAGTCCCCTGTACCGTATCTTCAGCCGGAGATATATTTAACTCTGGCTATTCATAACCTAACGGAGATCGAATATGTTAAAGAAATTTCTATTTTCACTCGCTCTGGCAATAGTCCTCCCTGCGTATAGCTTTGCCGAACCCGATGCCCCTAAAGTAGTCGTCGAAACCGCCGTGAACGGCGTAATTCATGCACTGAAATCCCGGCAGAACAAGGGTGTCATTACGCTAAAAGACCGCGAGTCCATCCGTCAGGCCGTGAAAGGATATTTTGACTTCCGGGAAATGGCCAAACGCTCGCTGGGTAAACCATGGAGGAAAATGGACGAGGCGCAACGCACCGATTTCGTGGATACTTTCCGTGAACTGCTCGAACGTTCTTATGGCAATCGTTTGTCCGAATATCATGACCAGACGGTTGAGTTCGGGAAAGTCAAAACCAAGGGGCGCATTGCTATTGTTAATTCCGAGGTAATTGACGCCGAAAAAAGAACCCCGGTTCGCTACAAACTGGTACACAAAAAAAGTGGCTGGCGGGTCTACGACATCAAAGTGGAGGGCATCAGCATGGTTAGCACCTTCCGCTCCGACTTCAAACAGGCAGTCAGCCAAAAGGGTATTGACGGCTTTCTCGGTGATCTGAAAAAGCAGGTTGAAAAGCTGAAAGAACAGGACAAGGCCGAGAGTTAACCTGGACTATCCATAAATACTGCCGCGGCATTTATGCTGCGTAAACTAGGTCCTGTTTTCGCCGCATGCCGGCGCATTCTGTTACTGCTCACCTTATGCCTCGTCATCCTTGGCGCATGGCTGTATTGGCATGCACCACCGCTCGATACGATGCGACCGGAACTGGAAAGCATGCTCAAGCAGCGGCTGGACCTTCAGGAATTACACCTTGGACACCTGTCCTGGCGCTGGGCCGGGTATACGTGGTTGCAGGTAGATGACGTCAGTTTCACCGGTCGGGGAGGACAAATCCGTGTCTCCGGGGCTAATCTGGCTATCCGCCTGTCCACATGGGAGATGCTGACAGGCCATCTCCGACCCATCAGTATCAATGTGCGTCAGGGTGTCATCAAACTACATATCCCCGAACAAGCCCAAACAGAAAAATGGATGCCTCCCTCCAGCAAACTCAGTATGGAAGATACGGATCTGCGTTTAACATACGGAACATTTTCTATCCGTCTTGAACACCTGAATCTGCATCTGGACGGGCCAAATCGCAGACTGTCCATACAACTCCCCGGATCGGACCTGGACCTGACATGGAATGAAGCCCGTGAGCCAACATATTTGCGCGCCCGTTTCCATGACCTGAACTGGCTCCCCACACCATGGCGCATGCGCCTGCAAGGAAACTTCAGCGGTGAAATCGCCCTGCAACACAATCCGGCAGAACAACTGTGGCATTTGCAGACATCATTATCCTCCGACGAGGGCGCACATATCATGCAAGCGAACGGCCTGCCTTGGCTTGCCTTTAACGCTATTGAAACCAAAGTACGTCTGCGTGCCGAAGATGGCATATCCAGCGTAACCCGGCTTGAATGGGAGGCGTTTAACTGGCGCTCGGGCGCCAATGAGTTGCATATGGCTGGTGAATGGCAGGATGAAACATTGCATATGAAAATCAGCTCGGGAACGATTCAACTGCCGGTGCTCGCCAAATGGTTGAAACTCCTGGGCAACGCGGCATGGCAGCAATGGCTTGCAGGCATCCGGGAAGGTGAAATTCGGCAACTTGGAGGCGAAATCGCCGTTGCCCAAACCAGCCCGTGGCAAATCCCCGAAATCAGGCAATGGAGGCAAAGCCGTTTCCGCATGCATGCGCAGATTCATGATGCCGCCATCCCTCTGGCAACACCAAACGAACAACTCCGGCATCTACAGGCCACTGCCGATATGGATGAACAGGGTATTCGGCTGAAGGTCAACCATGCTACGTTACCACACGAGGCTGGGGAAATTCACGGAACCATGACGGTACGTGACTGGCAGCATATCGCGTTTGATATAGACGGCAGCGGCAACGTCGATATCGCCCGCTATCAGGCATGGCGCGGCACCGGTGTGTTACCACAACTGGTATGGCGGGAATCCCAGGCCACAGCCCACTTTTCATTGCGCTGGCCCCTGCACGCCACAGCCCCCTCACAGGGAACGGCGGAACTGATGCCCGATAAGGCGTGGCAGGCCGATGTGATGGGCAGGCGCGTCCGTATGTCAGACGGCGTTCTGCGCTGGGATGCCAAAGGTGATTTGAAGCTTGAATCCATGCATATCGAGCACGATGTTTTCACGGGAACGTTGAATCTGGACATGCGGCAAGATCAACAGCATGCATGGCAACTGACCAAGCTATCCCTGCAAACGGCTGCTGATTTCTCAAAACTGGTGGATCAGTACCGCATTCCACTGGATGCGCCTGCGGGCCAGGTGCGAGCCCGCCTGACATTTGATCGTTCATGGCGGCTGAATCTCGATTTCCACGATACGGCATGGCAGCACTTTCTGGGCATGAACAAGACTGTTGGAGAACCTTATTTTCTTATCGTGTCCGGAGAAAAGTCGAACGATGGCATCAGGATAATGAACATCGAAAGCAGTGGCGCCGCACCCAAAATACAAGGTGACGGAACACTCGACAGCACACGTTTGAGACTGCGCTTACGTACCATACAGGCACCCGCCTTTACTGGTAGCATTAACATTGTAAACCCTTTCAACGACGCGCCACTGGAAAT
Organism: uncultured Zetaproteobacteria bacterium; assembly: GCA_964513335.1. GTDB lineage: Bacteria > Pseudomonadota > Zetaproteobacteria > Mariprofundales > Mariprofundaceae > JAUZQZ01. The sequence continues at coordinate 5,291 of CAZEMN010000030.1, forward strand.
CAATATCCGCTCTGAATTTCTGGATCGCGCAGCATTACCAAACCATATTCCGACCACCATTAAACTCATGGATATTTCAAACGCCGCCAATGCTTCCAAAGCATGGGTGCTCCGGGGATTTTTCCGACAGATTCAATGGGATGCCGTATCCATACAGGGTGTCCATGTTCAGTTCGCCTCTTCACAGCAGGGCGTCGGATTGCTGGAAGCCAAAAAACTGAATGCGGCACAACTCTCCGTCAGTGATGTACGCGCCTTCTTCCGCCTTCCCGGAAACGGCATGGTGGATATACGTCAGCTTTCCGCAAAATTACTCGGACAGGCGCTCTCGCTTTCGGCCACGCTATCGCCCGAATCCGGAGGCGGATTGCGTTGGAGAGGATTTGCCGACGTCAGCGGTGATTTCAGTGAAATCATTCATCGCCTGGATGCCTCCCGGCTGTTTGAAGGCGGCACGGTGCATGCTCTGTGGTCTGGCGAAGGGCTGCTTCATCCCGATCATCCCTGGTGGAACGGTATGAACGGGAGGCTCAGGCTGCGCTCCGATAATGGCCGCCTGCTGGTGGAAGACAGCACCATGACCAAACTGCTGTCGGCGCTGGGCCTGTCCGGCCTGCCCAAATTTTTGACTGGTAAACGCAAGGATTCTTCCGGCATCGGCATGTCTTATGAGCGCCTGCAACTGGAAGGCGCCATCAATGGCGAAACAGCTCTCATCAACCAACTTGCCATACGCGCATCGGCGCTGGATATGGCTGGAAGCGGCAAGCTCAGCCTCGCGGATGGAAACATTGATTTGTATATGACCGTACGCCCACTGCCGAAGCTGGACGCCTTTCTGCGCATGATCCCGTTGTTGCGTGATCTCATTCTGGGGCCGGCCAAAAGTGTGTTCCGCAAGGTGTATCATGCCTATGGTCCGCTATATAACGCAAAAGTCGAGTCGGTCAGTCCGGAAGACGCAGGCCTGCCGAAATCAGGTTTTATCGAACGCCTGATCCACTTGCCCGGCAGATGGTTTGATTCAAAGGGGCCATTGCAGCAGGCTAAATAACAGGTTCTCAAAATGCCCCGGTTGCATATACTCTCACCATGCAACTCATCATGCTGGATACCGAAACCACGGGGCTTTCGCCCCTGCATGGCGATCGTATGGTGGAAATCGGAGCTATCAGGGTTTCCAGACGTAAGATCCAGAAGGATGCCTCCTTCCATCACTACCTCAATCCTGACCGTCCCATACCCGAAGAAGTCGTTCGCATCCATGGCATCAGCAATGCGGACGTAAAAGATTCACCCAAATTTGCGGATATAGCCGAGGCGTTTCTGTCCTTCATCGGGGACGCAACTCTGGTCATCCACAACGCATCCTTCGATCTGGGATTTTTGATGAACGAATTACGTCTTGCGGGTTTGCCGGATATGGCGCAAGTGCCGGTGATTGATTCACTGAGCTTTGCCCGTAAACGGCATCCCGGACAACGCAACAGTCTCGATGCACTCTGTGACCGCTACCATATCGACCGGTCGCAGCGCACCCTGCATGGCGCACTGCTGGATGCCGAATTGCTCGCCGAAGTCTATCTGGCCATGACCGGTGGCCGACAATTTTCACTTGGCATGGATGCCGAGGCACAGGCGGCGGGAACCTTCGTTCAGTTTCCGGAAAGCACGCGGAGCAGGGCGGAACAGGCCGAGACCGCAAACATGATGCGCCGGGATGCCCCGCCACTGGACGAAGTTGAAATAAAAGCCCACCAGGAAATGCTGGATAGAATCCATACGGAAAGTGGGCAGGCCATCTGGTTATTGCCACCCCGTCAAAACTGACAATCCGCGTTCAATCATGCTGCTGCCCTCACCTGTCCTGACCATCTGCGCAGGCAATCTTTGCCGAAGCCCCTTTGCCGAAGCCTATTTGCGGCAGCAGTTTGAGGCTGCCGGGGTGGAGGCTGAGGTGTTCAGCCGCGGGTTGCTGACCCTTCCCAATCAGCGCCCGCCAAAGGAAGCGCAACAGGTCGCTTTGGAATTCAATATTGATCTTGCTTCACATGTTTCCCAACCCCTGCTGGGTACCGATCTGGACCGTGCTGGCATAGTTCTGGTGATGGATGTGGGCCAGCGGCAGCACATCTCGAAAATCCGGCCTGCCTGCATTGGCAAGGTATTTTTGCTGTCCCAGCCGTCAGGAGGAGAACCCGTTGCCGACCCCATGGGCCGGGATGAAAATACCTTTCGCCAGGTCTATGCCAGAATCGCTGCCGAAGTTGATGCATGGATGCAGCGCTTTGGTATCCGATCAGCCGCTTCCTGAGGACTGCGTGCTTGCAGTGTTCGCGCTCGCACCTATGATGCATGGCCATCCATGTTGACACAGGCGGGTGTAGTACAATGGCAGTACAGCAGCTTCCCAAGCTGAATACGAGGGTTCGATTCCCTTCACCCGCTCCATTTAAAGCATCCGGGAGTATATGAGCGACCTGATCCGATTTTCCTTTCCCTTAAGCCCGCGCATGCAAACCTTTCTGCAATTGCGCGACGGGCTCTCGTGCCTCGCCGAAGCTGAACGGGAAGGGCAAGCCTACAAATGGCTCCAGGCTTGCGCGGATGTGCGCATCTCGCTGTCCGGAGAACAAGGGCGAAGACCCGCATTGCCCGAAGTTATTGGTCTGCTGGCCGCCATGCAGGCGCATTTGGAGAGTCTGGCAGAGGAACATCCCAGGTTCCGTGATAAAATCATGGATTCCTGTGAAACGCTTGGAAAGCATGTGCAAACCCTGCGCTGCGGCATGGACAGTGCATCGCGCATGCTGGCATCGGATGCACTGATTGAAGTCTGGCTGAATGCATTGAAGAAACACGACTGGCTGGGGCATCAACGCAATCTGCCACAGGCGCTTCCGTTGCTGTGGCAAAGCACGGAAAGACGGCAGCATCTACACGAGCACCTTCAGGAATTATTTGAAGTGGTGATGAGCCTGCATGCCATGCTGCACGATTATGTCGAATGGGAACGGCGGCTGGCCACGGAAGGCTCCGACCAAATTCTGCCTGATCGTAGCACCCAGTTTGGCCTGGTTATCGTCGGTTTGGCACCCGAGCAAGTCGAAGCAGGTATTATTCCGGATATTTCCGGTAACCGTCTGGCCATCCGGATACGCTTTCAGTCGTGGCTTCCCGGTCATGCGGCCACTCCGGTTCAGACGGATGTGCCCTACCATGCCATGCTGGTGCCCATCGCCTGAGCCCACTGTCCGAACAATATGAAAAAGTCATTTAAATGCCCCGTATGCAAGAAGCAGGTTCAGCGCGACAATCCCGACTTTCCCTTTTGCAGCGGGCGCTGCCGCCTGATTGATCTGGGGAAATGGGCCGATGGGGATTACCGTGTCGCCAGTGAACCGGCCATGCCATGGGAAACCGGGCACGACGATGAGTAATGGCCAATGCATCATTCTGGCCTCCACATCACCCTATCGCCGTATATTGCTCGAACGCCTGCATGTCCCGTTTGAAGTCTGCAAACCGGATTTCGAGGAAGCTAAACCCGGCAGCATGCCGCCGGAGAAGCTGGTGCGTCACAACACGCTGGGCAAGGCGGCATCTGTTGCGGATAAATTCCCTGATGCAACCGTCATTGCATCCGACCAGATTGCTGTATGTGGCAACACGGTACTGGGCAAACCGGGCACCCATGACGCAGCCTGCCTTCAGCTACAACGATTGTCCGGTAAATCCATAGATTTTCTGACTGGCATTACCCTAGTCGGGGGTGCCGAAGAGCACTACGAAACCGTGCCGTTCCGGGTGCATTTCCGGCAGTTAAATACGGATGACATCGAAACCTATGTCCGCACCGAACAACCGTATGATTGTGCTGGAAGTTTCAAGTCCGAAGGTCTGGGTATCTGCCTGTTTGAACGTATGGAAGGAGATGATCCAACCGCCTTGATGGGATTGCCACTAATTATCCTTTCCGGCTGGCTGCAACCACTCAATGTGGGTCATTAGATCGCTCCTTTCTCAGGCCACTGACACTCATTATAAATCGGGCACACCGGACATCTGGGCTTGCGCGCGGTGCAGATGTAGCGGCCATGCAGTACCAGCCAGTGATGAGCATGCCGCATAAACTCTTTTGGAATCACTTTAAGTAAGCCTTTCTCGACCTCCAGTGGTGTTTTCCCCGGTGCAAGACCAGTGCGATTGCCAACGCGGAAGATATGCGTATCCACGGCGATGGTCTCTTTACCGTAGAGCACATTGAGCACCACGTTGGCCGTCTTTCGGCCCACACCGGGCAGCTTTTCCAGTGCTTCACGTGTATTCGGCACATGGCCGCCATGATCGCGCACCAGTATCGCGCACGCTCCCATAATGTGTTTCGCCTTGCTGTTATACAAACCGATGGATGAGATGTATCGCTTCAATCCGGCTTCGCCCAGATCAAGGATGGCCTGAGGCGTATTAGCTACAGGAAAAAGCTTGGCGGTAGCCTTGTTGACCCCCACATCCGTGGCTTGCGCCGAAAGAATTACGGCAACGAGTAACTCAAACGGATTGCTGTAGTGCAGTTCAGTTACAGGATTGGGATTTTCAGCTTGCAGGCATTCAAATATACGCCGCACCGCTGCATCGGACATACTCACACTATGAAATTACTGATTAACTTCCTTGAGGGTCAGGGTTACCTGCCGATCTACGATATCGCCCGCTGGATTAACGATCTGTTCGACCAGATAAAGGCTGTTATCGGTAATTTTTTCTATGCGCCCATTATTTTTTCCCATGTAGTTACCACGCCGGACGATGTAGCCCTTACCTGTTCCATCCTCGACCATGGCCACGCGATCCTCACCCATGCGCATGGTGGCCACAATCTTGAGCGTAGTAAGATCAAAGGTCTCCAGTATTTCGCGATCCCGGCTAGCCAGGCGCGACTGGCGTTCGAACAGCGTCTGCCGTCCCCGGCTGGCCACCAGTGCCAGATAGGAGGCAAAGGGATCGCGCAGGGATTCAATATCCACATCCGGTCCCTTTACGAGATGTTTCATGGCATCAGGAATTTCATCGCTGGTTTCTTCAACTGTTTTCACCGGCGCTTTCGGTGTTTTGGCTGTTTCCGCCTGACCATTTACCTGACCAATGGCCACGCTTGTCCCCAGCACCATACTGAAGAGCACTATGAGCATCCGCATCATGGCTTCCTCCCGAAAAAGAGCTTAGGCACTGAAAACAATGCCTTAATAACACCCCTGAAATAATGTTTTACAAGAGCAGATTAGCACAACGTATTGAAATAGCAAGGATTATTCAATAATTCTCGTTATGATGTAAGCCCTTTTCACTATCAACGGTATCAGAAACGGAAAAATGCGCCGACAAACGGACCCTGGAATCTCGCATCCACGAAAACGCCGGACTGGTCTATTTTCAGATTAATGTAGCGGTAACCACCGTAAATGCCCAACGTCGGTATTGGTGAGAATTCCACCTGACCTTCGGCATCAAGAAAATGGTTGCCGGCATAGCCCAGATAACCTACACGGCCAGTCACACCGACAAAATCTGCCAGGGCAACGCGCCCACGCAAACCAATTGTCGGGATGGGAAGGGTTTTGCTCACCGTCTGGCTGATACCCAGGGTCTGATCAGACAACGTGGCATCCACATCGGTTACTTTCACCGCCGCTTCAATACCAATCTGCAGACGGGAAGGTAAATCATCCATGTTGACCAGATACCAGGTGATGGCCGCATCATACACATTGATCTTGATCTCCGAATTGACCGCATCGCCAATATTGTAAGTCGAGCCGTTATAGTTCACTTGGGTATTCAATGCACCGGAGCCACTGAAGTTTAATGGAAAATAGTTCAGGGATAGCCTGAAGTCGCCCAGGTTCAAGGCCCCTTCCACGGTCACATTGTTACTCCGGCCAAGATTGAGCGTGCCATCCACATCCACTGGCGTACCTGCTACGCCCCCACCTGTGGCTGCATACTGGCCGCTTGCACTCAGGCTCATGTATCCGGCCTTGAGTGAAACTATTTCGTCGGCACTGGCGGGGATGGTCATCACCAGCAGTGTCAGAGGAATCATTAATCTTATCAAATAGGGCATGTCTTGCCTCCTTGTATAAATATCCCGCATAAACGAACCAAGCGTGACAATACACGGACATGTTTCTGTGCGCCACATCACACTATCATCTGAGCCGATGGACGCTATATTTGTTGCATGTTATTGGGTGTGGATACCGGAGGAACCTTTACGGACTTTGTCGTCTTCGACGGCAGGCACCTGCGCTTTCATAAAGAGTTGTCCACACCCCATGATCCCTGCGAATCTATTTTGCACGGTATTCGCGCACTGAATCTGGAACTGGCGGACCTGCATCTGGTGCATGGTTCCACGGTAGCCACCAATGCCATTCTGGAGCACAAGGGCGTAAAGACGCTGTTTGTCACCAACCATGGCATGGAGGACTTGCTGCGTATCGGTCGGCAGACACGTCCCCGGCTGTATGATCTGTGTCCTCCCACACCTCCCGCATGGGTCAAACAGGAGGACTGCTTCGGCATCCGTGGCCGAATGGATGCTGCCGGGACACTCGTCGAGCCCGTTCAAAATGCAGACCTGGAGAAACTTGGCAAAGTTGCGAAAGACTACGCATCCGTGGCCATATGCACCCTGTTTTCCTTCCTCAACGCGGAACAGGAACAGGCGGCCGCGCAGGCCCTTCCCGAAGGCCTGTTCATTTCCCAATCCCATGAAGTGCTGGCCGAATACCGGGAATTTGAACGCGCCACCACCACCTTTCTCAATGCGTATGTGGGGCCGCTGATCGAACGTTACCTGTTGCGCCTGGGCGATGTGCTTGCATCGGGAGATGCTTTCAACAACCTGTTTGTGATGCATTCGGCGGGTGGCGTAATGGATGTCCGCGAAGCAGGTAGAAATGCTGTCAAGATGGTGCTTTCCGGTCCCGCTGGTGGCCTGGTAGCAGCCGGAATTGTGGGCGAACAGCTTGCCAGATCCAGACTCATCACCTTTGATATGGGCGGCACCAGCACGGATGTATCGCTGCTGGATGGCCGTCCCCGCATCACGACCGAAGCTCAAATCGCTGGCCTTCCGGTGGCCGTACCCATGCTGGATATCCACACGATTGGCGCTGGCGGCGGCTCCATCGCCTGGCGCGATGCGGCAGGATTGTTGCAGGCAGGGCCGGAATCCGCAGGAGCTGATCCGGGCCCCGCCTGTTACGGCCTGGGTGGAACGCGACCCACGGTTACAGATGCCCATGTCGTTCTCGGACGCATCCCTCGCGATGCCAAACTGGCCGGAAATATGCCCATTGATGCTGCCAAAGCTGAACGTGCCGTGACCGGCCTTGGGAAGGCATTTGGTATGGATGCGCTGGAAATGGCCCGTGGCATTATCCGGATAGCCGAAGAAAAGATGGCCGGCGCGTTGCGTGTCGTATCCGTGCAACGCGGTTACGACCCCAAAAACTTCGCGCTGGTCTGCTTTGGTGGCGCTGGCGGCCTGCATGCCTGCGCACTGGCAGAGGCGCTCGACATACCCGACGTCATCCTGCCTGTAGCCAGCGGCGCATTTTCCGCTCTGGGCATGCTCACCGGACAACGGCAGTGCGACGTATCACAAACGTACAGGATCGAATTAAACACCAAAAATGCTGCAACAACCAAACAGGCCGAAAATAAATCTGAACACATCTATTCCCGACTGGAAACACAGGCGCGGCAACGGTTGTCAAACATGGAGCTATCCATCGAACGTGCTGTGGACGTACGTTATCAGGGACAGGGCTTTCACCTGACCATTCCCTATACGAACAACATGGATGAGCTTGAATCGAGATTTGCCCGTGCCCATGCGAAAGCGTATGGGCACACGCTTGCTCAACCTATTGAGATCATGACGCTGCGTCTCTCCGCAATCGCGGAAACACAACGGGTTCGTCTGCCTGAATTGCCGCAGGCGACATCTCCGGCAAGTCCTTCGGCTTATTCCAACACCGCTGAGGCTGGACGGACGCCACACTACCGGCGCGATGGCTTACGACCGGGGCATGCAATCACGGGTCCGGCTTTGATTCTGGAAGACACAGCTACGCTGTGGCTGCCTCCATGCTGGCATCTGAAAGTTTCCTCCCATGGTCATCTTGTGTTGAATCGGGGCAAGGGAAGACCATGAACGCTGCTACGAAGCAAAAGATAGGGCAGGTGAGGCATTGCGCATGAACGCCGTAGAATTGAGCCTGTTCGCGCATCGGCTGAATGCCACCTGTGAAGAAATGGGCGCGGTGCTCAAACGGTCCGCGCTTTCGCCGAACATCAAGGATCGTGAGGATTATTCCTGCGCCCTGTTTGATGCGGTCGGAGAGCTGGTGGCGCAGGCCGCGCATATTCCCGTCCACCTGGGTTCCATGGCTTACGCCATGCGCGGCGTGGTGAAGCGACTGGATTGGCAACCGGGTGATGTCGTGGTGTTCAACGATCCGTTCCTCGGCGGCACGCACCTGCCGGATATTACCGTGGTCATACCCGTCTTTATTCAGGCGGAACTGATCGGTTTCGCCGCCACGCGCGCCCACCATGCCGATGTGGGCGGCATCTCACCCGGTTCGATGGGTATTCATACATCGCTTGCGGATGAAGGTGTGGTCATCAGTCCCGGCCACTGGTTCCGGGCGGGTCAGGAACAGGCTGCCTTTCTCCGGGGTTTTCTGGAACGAGTGCGCAACCCCGAAGAACGTATGGGCGACCTGGCGGCGCAACGCGCGGCATGTAGCGTAGGCGTTTCGCGTTTGATTGCGCTGTCCTCTGATGTGGCTGTTATCACTGGAATGAAACAACTGCTTACTGTCTCCGAAACTTACGGAAGCAGCGCGATTGCGGATATTCCGGATGGTTGTTATCACTTTGAGGATATGCTGGAAGACGATGGCTTACATAACGGGCCATTGACTCTTTGTGCTGAGATCGTCATTTCGGGTGAAACGGCCACAGTGGACTTCACCGGGACCGCGCCGCAATGCCCCGGCCCCGTCAACTGTCCCATGTCCGTCACCGCTGCCGCAGTATTTTATGCCTTCCGTTGCCTGATGCCCGAAGGTACGCCGCAAACGTCCGCTATCTTCCGCCCCATCCGCATAACAGCACCGGAAGGATGTCTGGTTCATGCGAGGCCCGGTGCGGCGGTGGCGGCAGGCAATGTGGAAACCAGCCAACGCATCGTGGATGTGGTGCTGGGCGCGCTGGCGCAGGCTTGCCCTGAGCGTATACCGGCAGCAGCGCAGGGTACGATGAACAATGTAATCTTCGGCGGGACAAATGATGATGGAAAGGCCTGGGTCTATTACGAAACACTGGCTGGCGGCATGGGCGCGCATGCCCGTGGCGATGGATTATCCGCCGTACAGTGTCATATGACCAATACAAAGAATACATCCATCGAAGTGCTGGAGATGCACTACCCCCTGCGCATCCGCGAATACGCCATTCGCTGTGGTTCGGGAGGCGCAGGAGTGTTTTGCGGTGGTAACAGTATCATCCGTGAATGGGAAGCACTGGCGGCATGTGAAATGTCCCTGCTTACGGAACGCCGCGAAACCCGCCCCTATGGCCTGAATGCAGGTGAAGCAGGACAACCGGGAAAGAACAGTCTTTACACCCGTGGCCAATGGAAGAAACTGTCCGCCAAATGTACATGTACATTGAATCCGGGCGACCGGCTGCGCATCGAAACTCCAGGTGGTGGCGGGTATGGTAAATCTGAATCATGATTATCCTGGGTATCGAGACATCATGCGATGAAACTGCCGTAGCCATCATCGGTGGAGATGCAGACGGACACGTCCGCATCCTGACCGAACGCATTGCATCACAGATTGAGATTCATGCGGAGTATGGCGGCGTGGTGCCCGAAATTGCGTCGCGCGAACACCTGCAACAATTGCCGCCGATGGTCGATGAAGTCATGCATGAGGCGAATCTGGCATGGCACGATATTGAATCAATCGCGGTAACAGCCGGGCCGGGCCTGATGGGAGCGCTGCTGGTCGGCGTATCCTTCGCCCGTGCCGCAGGCACGGTAAACAACATTCCCGTGATCCCCGTTCATCATCTGGAAGGGCATGTGCTAGCCCCCGGGTTGTCCGGGACATTGCCAGACTTTCCCTTCGTGACACTGCTGGTTTCCGGTGGACACACTCTGCTCATCCGCGTTGACGGGCTCGGCCAATACGTGGTGTTGGGGCAAACACTGGATGATGCAGCCGGTGAATGCTTCGACAAATGCGCGCGCCTGCTTGGCCTTCCGTATCCGGGTGGCCCTGCCATTGCCCAACGGGCACAGGACGGTGATGCCAGCCGTTTCAAATTACCGCGCCCGATGCTCAACAAAGACAATCTGAACTTCAGCTTTTCCGGCCTGAAAACCGCCGTACTTTATGCCGTGCGCCATGAAGGAGAAATGAACGAGCAAACACGAGCGGACATGGCTGCCGGTATAGAATCAGCTATTTGCGAGGTGCTGGTCAAAAAGAGCGTACGGGCTTGTATCCAGGAGGATATTTCGCATTTGGTTATTGCCGGTGGCGTGGCTGCAAACTCACACCTGCGCGCCATGCTTGAGCAACAAGCCAGCTTAAAAGATATCCGTATCCACCTGCCCGAATTGCACCATTGCACCGATAATGCCGCCATGATTGCGCACGCGGGATTGTTAAGACTAAGGTCAGGGCAAACTATTCCTGATGATTGGGATGCCCGGCCACGCTGGCCACTCTCTGAATTGTGAGGGTAAATG
>CAZEMN010000031.1:0-15864 GCA_964513335.1 uncultured Zetaproteobacteria bacterium
AAACGCACAATCCATCCAGAAGAACGCGCAAGCGCTCGTTGGATTAAATACAAGCTCCACATCTGGAGCCTGCCGTAATGTAACCACCGCAACCCCGGATATTTACAGCACGTTTACCTGCTCAACAGGACAGACATCCAACGTGTTTTCCAACCATGTCTGCACATCGGGCAGAACGCCGGATGTGTTCAGTAACCATGCATGCACCAGTGGACGTACGCCGGACATATTCAGGAACTACGCCTGCACCAGGAGCCGCTCGACTGTTTCTTCAAGCTGTGATCGCGTGTTGAGTGTTACGGCGGTGAGCCGTCCGTATTGCTATGCCGGACAGACGCTGACAAGGAACACCCTGTGGCTGGGAAATCCCTGGAATCACTGGGTAGGCGGCACATCGGGCGTTAATATGGGAATTAACCCGATCTGTGGCGCGCCGGGCGGCTGGTCGCAGGTTCGGCTGATCGCACGCGGGGATTACTCGCAAGGCTCCGCAGGTATTTGCGACTATGTCGCCGGCTGGGGCAATGGCCACAAAAACATTTCCCTACCGCCATGGCCTACGGGATGGACTGCCGCCGGTAGCATGCTGATGTATTCCTCGGGATGGTGTTATCCGTTCATTCATGTCTATTACACATCCCAGGGCTGTAACGCGGCCAACCGGTGCGCCGCTACGTTTTACGTGGATGATGGCTCCAGGAAACAGGCATGTCCGGGAGGTAGCGCACCTGTCAGGCGGAGAGTAGGCAGAAGCTGGAGGTGGCGGTGCCCTGGATCGTGCCACAGGGCTGGCCGCAGATGGATATGTCCCAGCCCATCGTCTGTTCCTGATTACAAGGTTATGTCTGTTTCATTTACGCGGAATCACAATATCGTGACCTTCCGTGACCAGTGGGTAAACCAGACATGCCGGTAGTCTGTCTGTATTACCGGACTATGTACGCCATGCTTGTGATGGTCGTGGTGACAATGTTTACACCGACAGTGTCTTATGCGGCAATCAACGCGAGAACCAATCCGGACTGCACGCTTGTGTCCCGTACGTGCGTGGATCACGCGGCAAGACTGATCGCGGGACAATGGGTATCCCGCCCATGCTGGCGATGGCGAAACCAATACAATTGCGCGGGTCCCGTGGTGGACACCTGCCAGCAATACGTGAACCGTGGTTGCGCCCAGATCGGCAGCGTATGCAACTCGCGTCTGCCATCCGGAGCCTGCCAAACCCTCACGCAAACGTATCGGTGTCTGGCGCAAGCGGGCAACAGCTTCAATAACTGCACGCCGTGGATCAACCGGGGGTGCAGCAGGACAGCCTCAAACATCGCATCGAGAAGCGCGGGCGGCGGTGTCACCTACAACAACACGTACCGCTGCCTGGATCGCCGGGGAGCGGCATTCGACCATTGTACGCCCTACACTCACCGGGGTTGTACGCTGACGGCGAGTACGTCCACACCGCAGCCGCCCAATGGAACCACGACCCGCAATACCTACAAATGCCAGGACTACAAGGGCTCGGCATTTGATAACTGCCGGCAACTGGCCGCCCAAGGTTGCAAACAGATCGGAAGCTCATGCATTTTTCATAAACCGTCCGGTGTTTGCGCTACCTTTGACAAAACATTCCAGTGCCTGACAAAGAAGGGGAGTTCCACCACAAAACAGCTATGCGGGGGCGCCGCCATGTGCGTGGATGGAAGCTGTTTCAAAACCAACGCCCCACCCGGAAATGATTTCGCGGCGGTTGTATCCCGCTTCGCAGCCCTGACCGCAGCCGGTGCGTCGGCGAATGCATCCGGCGGCGTCAGTATCTTCAAAGGCAATCCGGAGCACTGCAACCGGACGATCTTCGGGGCCAAGAACTGTTGCACGGCGTCACCTTCCGGTTGGGGCAAGGGCATCGTTAAAGGATGCCCGGCAAGCGCCAGGAAATTGACCCAGGCCAGGCAGGCGGGTCTGGCCATCTATATCGGTACATTCTGCGCCAACAAGGCGTTCTTTGGCGCATGCCTGCGCAAGCAGGAGGTTTGGTGCGCCTTCCCGTCCAAGCTGGCCCGCATCGTACAGAAGCAGGGACGGCTGCAACTGGGCATTGGCTGGGGCAGTGCAAAGAGCCCTGACTGCCGTGGATTTACACCCCAAGAGATGCAGCGGCTCGACTTTTCCAGGATGGATCTGTCCGAGTTCTACGCCGATGTCATGGCGCGGATGACGCCCATGGATGCGAACACCCTGGGTAACCGGATTTCCACCCGCGTGAAGAACTACTTCAACAAGGGCGCACCGAATGGCGGGAGGTTAGCTCCGTGATCAAGCGGCCTTGCGTATCATTTGCAGTCAGCGGGATCATGTACGCATATCTGTCCGTCGCGTGCGTCCTATCGATTCTTCCTGCGCATGCATCGGAGGAAAGATATCCGGGAGCGGGAGCCGACAGCGTATCGTTCTTTTCTGACCGGGAGCGTGGCTGGTTCTGGTATGAACAGCTCCCGCCACCGGAGGAAAAGCGCAAGAAAGAACACAAGCTGGCGCATCCATTTCCTCCGGAGACCCTTGAGGATGCCCGCAGGCAGCTTACAGAGTTGAAGGAAGAGGCGGTGATGCATCCGACCGAGGCAAATCTGGCCGCCTACATTCGTCTGCAAAACTGGGTGAATGACAAGTCCGAACAATTCTCTCATGCATGGAAGAAAGTCATCTGGCGGCATCCCGAACTGGATTATTCAATCGAGCATTCGACCGATGCACGGGCCATCCTCGTTCGCAAAGATACGGAGGTCGCCAACCACAGGTCGCGTATGGCGGCAATTGGCCGGACATACGGCCTGTTCTTTATCTTCCGATCCACCTGCCCGTATTGCCATCGTGAGGCGCCGATGCTCAAACGTTTCGCCCGCCGTTACGGCATCAGCGTGATTCCCATCAGCCAGGACGGCCCGGGTCTCCCTGATTATCCGCATCCCCGGCCGGACACGGGCATTTCCGCGCAATTGGGCATCCAAACGGTGCCAGCGCTGCTTCTCGTGAATCCGAAGCGCCGGGACATCATTCCCATCGCCTATGGTCTGGTCAGCGAGCAGGAATTGATCCAGCGGATTATTGCCCTGACCGCACACATCAATCCATCGCCGAAGTCAGGATACCGCCGATGAACAGGATGCTTGCCCCTGTCATGGGTATGTTCGCAATCATATTCATGACCACACCCGTGTTTGCAGGCATCAACCAGGACATGCAAAACTTCTACGCCAGCCTGGGGGTGAGCGGAAACACAACACCTGCTGGCGTCTACCAGTCTCAGGCGGGCGGTTATTTTACCGGCGGCGGCATGTTCGTGAAGGCGCCGGTGCGCTCATATCAGTTATTATCGGTCACGCCACCTTCGATCAGTCAGGGATGCGGAGGCATTGACGCCTACCTTGGTGGATTCTCCTTCATCAACAAGGCCCAGTTCACGCAGATGCTGCGCAACATCGGCAATAACTCCATCGGTTACGCGTTCAATCTGGCGCTGCAAACATTCGCGCCCCAGATCTACAGCACCATGCAGGATTTGCAGAAGGTCATCCAGAAGGTAAATCAGGCATCCATCAACTCCTGCCATGCGGCGCAGACGGCAGTGGGCGGACTGGTCGGGGCGCTCACCGAGAACAGTGCCAGGGGATGCGCCGCCATCGCCATGTCCAGGGGCATCGTCTCCGACTACAAGGAAGCGGAAATCTATTGCCAGAACGGCGCTGCCCGCAGGAATATTTACTACGGAACGCCGATGACGCCGCAGGAAGAGGAAAAGCAGGTAGCCAGGAAGAACCTGCTCTGGGCGGGTATGGAGAAGCAGACCTATACGGGGCTATCCGCCTCGATGAAGGAATTTCTCATGTCGCTGGTTGGCACGTACGTCATAGAAACAGGGAGCGGCGGACAGCCGGATGTGCGTTATCTTTCCCCTACCGAGCTGAAGCTGGAACAACTGGTCAACGGCACGGGTGGAGTAGCTCAGGCTGAGGTGTACCAGTGCGACAACGGGCAATGCCTGAATCCGGCGAAAGTAAGAATCGCACTGGATGGCTATCGCAAGCAGGTCCAAACCGCCCTGGATGAAATCCGCACCCAGCTATCATCCGAGAAAAGCGGCGGGGCGGCAGCGCTCTCCGCCCAGACGCGCAAGCTGATCAGCATCAGCAGGATTCCCGTGTTGACGATGATGACCACCGCCGTAGCGCTGGGACCATCGGTCGGCTTGCAGGTGGAAAACGAACTGGTGGAGCCCGTGGCATTCGACATGGTCGCCACGTATCTCGACTGGGCCTACAAGGCGGCGACGGATTCAGCCAGACAGATGGCGGCAACCGTGCCGGGGCAGGTGTTTAACGCTTATATGGCGGGTGTGGATGCCAGAAACAGGGAATACAGGGAGATTACGAAAAACAAGAATTTCATGTCGGCAATGCAAATCATCCAGAAGGCCAGGTTCCTGGATCAGGCGCTCATCAGCAACCTGACGCCGCATTTTCAGCAGGTCTTCCAGTATGCGCGCAGCCATTGACGTTTCCGTGGCCGCGCCCGGCCGCCGCTCACGCCGCTTGTCTTACATCCACGATCATGCGCAGGCCCAGTTCAACAGGGTATGCCATCAACACCTTATGCTGCCAGGTCGTATTGCAGTTCCGTCTTCAAAGAGGGATGCCGGTCCAGCAATCTTAGCAACATATCAAGAGACTTGGGCTGTAGCGCGATCCCCCGTTCGTAGCGGGAAAAAGCATTCGGCCCGCCGCCAAAGATTTCACCTGCCTTTTTTTGCGTCAGACCCATGGCGCGGCGGATTCGCCGCACTTCGTCGCTTGTCAGCATTCCTCTCGCCCTTGCCGCCGCGTCATGCAAGGCCTTTCGGTTTGCGGCCATGTCATCCGCAGACAGAAACCCCTCGCCGCATGAGGAACACCATTCTCCCGGCTGCTCCACTTCGACAGAGACCCCTTTATATTCGTAAGGAACACGCCGCACCTCGCGGTGGAGCGTTCCCTGTTCGCACAATGGGCACTTCTTGCTCATGGTTACTTCTCCTTGAACGACACGATCAAATAACCGACATCATCAATCTGGAATTTTACATACAAAGCCAGATTATTTTGTCGGGGGCGATATACGTCCTGCCACACATGGGAATCCCTGAATGTGGTCATGGACTTGTAGAAATCGCTCCGTTTCAGTCGGGCGACGGTATGGGCTATGTCGGCATCGCTCATACCCATGCCATACGCAGATTGCCTTGCAGACAGCGTCAGACGGTATCTTCCTTCGGCAACTGCCGCCTTGATACTGGCAAGATCGTATGTCGGTTTTCTTTTTTCCACAGAAGAAAAATAACCTATAAGGTTAGAAATGTCCAGTCCGGACATTTTGTCTCCGGAGAATTCCGATGACTTCCTATCCGGTATACACCTACGGCGGTGGCGACGCGCTTTACGAGACGTTCAACGCCGTCGCGTCCCTCATGGGCGGCGGGGATTATTTGACGCTGATCCGTATGTTCGGCGTGTTGTCGCTGTTCTGGGTGGTGATCGAGATGGGCGTGTTGCAGCGCACCATCAACTGGCACTGGTTCATCATGTTCATGCTGATGTTCAACATCTTCTTCGTGCCGAAGGAAAACGTAACCATCGTGGATCGGCTCAATCCGGCCGCGACGCGCGTGGTTGCCAACGTTCCCTTCGGGCTGGCCGCGTCGGCCTGGCTGTTCAGCCTCATCGGGGACGGATTGACGACGCTGGCCGAGGCGGTGTTCTCGCCGCCGGGCGACATGCTGTATCACAACACCGGCATGGTGTTCGGCTCCAAATTGATGCTGTCCATCAACAACGCCCGCTTCGATGACCCGCTGCTGAACAAGAACCTGACCGTGTACGCCAAGCAGTGCATTTACTACAACATCGCCTATGGCTTCTACTCGGTTCGGGACGTGTATCAGTCGCAGGATCTGAAATCCCTGCTGCTGTCTCCGGCAAACAATTCGAGTATCCGGGGCATGTATTACGATAATGGCGGAGGGACCACGCTGTTCCTGACATGCCGCCAGGCGGCATCCCAGCTCGCAACGGATATTACTCCCGTGGTGGATGGCATGATCGGGCGGTTCGCGGATGCGTTGTACACGGGCAGTGGCCAGACGCAGGCGCAAAACCGTGGCCGGTTGTTGGCCGCGTTGCCCGCGACCTACGGTTATCTGGCGAACATTTCTACGACGGCCAGCCAGATGGTGACCCAGTCAGCATTGTCGAACTTCTTCCAGAACTCCTATGGACAGGTGGCTTCCATGGCGGGGGCCACAGCCGCCGCGACAGCGTGGACTGTAGCCGTCGCCGAACGTCAGCAGCGTAGCGCCTACCGAACCATGGGCGAGATCGCCGCACGGGCGTTGCCGCTGATGCAAACCGTATTCCAGGTCATGATCTATGCGGCATTCTTCATCGTGTTCCTGGCCTTGCTCCTGCCTGTTACTGTGTCCGGCAAGGCCCTGTCCACCTATCTCAAGATGTTGATCTGGATTCAATTATGGCCCGTTCTGTACGCCATATTGAACATGGTGGTTTCACTGTACGATAAATCGGCCACGCGGGGGGTCGTGGACGGGTCTTTGGGGATCACGAGCATGGCGGGTCTGCAAGGCATGATTGAGGTGAATTCGGACATAGCCATTATCGCCGGGTATCTGGCGCTTTCCATTCCGCTCATGGCATGGGGCTTTGTCACGGCAGGCGGGTTCGCCTTTTCACAACTGGCGCAGCACCTGTTCATGCCCGGCACCCAGGCGGCCACACAGGCGGGCGCTGAAATCGCCCGTGGCAATATCAGCAGCGGCAACCTGCAGGCAGGCAACCAGTCCATGATGCAGCAACAGACAGCGCCGAATATGAATCTTGGCTCTCAATTCAGTGATGGTACGTTTGCGCAACATTTCAGTCCCGGTGGTCGCGTGGCCAGTCAACTTATGAATAGCGATCTTGGCGTGGGCGCATCGAATCGTGAGTCGCTGATGCACAACGTATCTACAGCCAGGGGACATGCCGAGGCCGTGGAGCAACAGCATGCACAGAGCGTGTCACAGGCGCAAAGCGCGCAGAGCACGGCTGCCGACCAGCTTGTTGAAACAGCAAGACGAAGCGAAGGCAGCGCATTGCGTAACGAGGTGAGCAATGTTGTCGGCGATGTGCAGAGCTTCCAGAGCAGCCGGGAAGTAGCCCATAACTTCGCCAGGGAACACAACCTGACCGATACCCAGGCTACCCAGGTGTTAGCCAATACAAGTGCTGCTGCAAGTGGCGGTTTCGAGTTGTTTGGAACAGGAGGAAAGGTAAGTGCAGGGGCTGAAGTTCGGGGCATCTCGGATTCAAAACTCCAGGATGCCTACAAAGATGCCACATCGGGTAAGGCTGCGGAGGCCTGGTCACATGCACAGCAGGTGGAGAACCGGCTTGCCGATACCGCATCCAGCGAAGCGTCGGCCATGCACAGTACCGACGCAGGCAGAAGCCTTGTGGATGCACATACAAGGCTCTCTCAGGAACAGGATCAGTACAGCGCCGCGCATCGCAAAACCGAAGATATGCGGTCGGCGGAAGCGTTTGCCAGTTCCCATTCCCGGGATGTCCAGGCCACTGCCAACGATTACCTTGAGGAATTTGCCGCATCCAGGGGTATTGATGTGCATGACACCGCCAGTCGCGGCGAGATCGAAAAACTGGCCAGATCAGAGACGTTTTCGGAATTCGTATTGCATAAATCAGGGATGGATGTGGATATCAATGGCGATGGCAGGGTTGAAGGATGGAAATCCGATATGGCATCGCGTTCGGAGCATCTTGAAGGCAATCTCCCCCCGGTGCCGGATCCGACCGGCGCAGCCACCGCCAATCAGAAGGACGCCGGCATTGATCCATCGCAGCAGCCGGAGATGCCGGATGCCAATCAAAAGCTGGCTGCGGGCCGGGATCGTGCAACGGCTGATGCCGCCAATGTTGATTCCGGCAAGACGCATGTGGCTGACAATCTTGGTAAGATTGAAGGCAATGTGGACAGCCAATCCACCCATGTCGCGGCCCGGGCCTTCGAGCATACCGCACAAAATATCAAGGATCAGCTTCCCGAGGCCGCCGGCGGATTCATCAATGGCGTGACCGACGGGGAGGGCGCTACGTTGAAAGACCATAGCGTGCCGGGTACGCCGCTATTTGAAACCCCGGATAAAACCCGTGATACAGGAAAGCTTAAAGGAACTCCGGGCACGCTGGGCGGGGAGACGCCCGGCGTACATATCGAACCGCCGGAGAAAAAGGATAGAAAGCGCTAATTGTCAGAGTGGTTGTTGATATTACCCGGAATGTCGGAGAAGACAGGATCAAGCCACAAATCTTCGGATAATTCGTCGAGGGTACTCCTGTCATCTGATTCCATAATCTTCCGCATTCCATTCTCGGGTACCGAACCCTTCGACAGGAGTGCGCCGACGATGAAGAAGGCAAACACGCCGATGAACGCATTGACAGCATAGCCGACGGCGACGGCGGCCAGCAAAGCGATTGCCATTTTGATGTATACCTTCTTCATTTTACTCCTCCTGTTAGCCCAAACCTATCACGATGGCCAACATCCGGTTCAAGGCTGTGATTTCCGTCTCAGTCAGTTGTCCGATACGCTGACTCGTTTTCTCCGTTGGGAGCGTAAGAATGCGATTGGCCTGAACCTGGCTGACTTTCTTCAGCCCGTTACCCGGTGCGGGCCGAACGGTTAACCTCAGCAACGGCGCATCCACGATGGTGCTTGTCATAAGCGCTACGATAGTGCTTCGGGAATTGGCCTGGTTAAGGATATCTCCCTGAATGACGACTGCGGGCCGTGGCTTGCCGTAAGCACCGGGCGCGGCGACCGTCACAATATCGCCACGCTGCATCAGTCACTCCAGTCAGCAGCATGTTCAATAAACGCCAAGGTCTCCTCATCCTCCATTGACCCTTCGACCATGGCCAGTTGCATCTTCATTTCCTCGGCAAAACCCGGTCGCTTCGTATCAGGAACCCAAAGCCGCAGCTCCTTCATGCCTTGCGCCTTGCGGCGGGCGCGGAAGCGCTGGAAACGGGTTTCTTCGCTGTGATGCGCATGTCTCATAACTATCTCCTATACGGCAAATGATAGTCACTATGACCGTTACGCGCAACGCAACTCACAGGTGCAGGCGGTTTCTTGCGTAACCCCGGAAGAAAGTCTATAAATCGTTTATTGATCGCATCCGCCCGGACTTTGGCCACGGCCACTGCGATGCATCATCTCTACGGAGACCCGGGGCATCTTTCAAAACGCGCATCAGCGCACTTAAAACAACCACCATTCAAAACAGGCACACATACGAATCCGGACTCTGCTACGGCATGGTCTGGTTCTTTGACTTTGCCGCCTGTCTGCGTGCATAGCACAGGCAGGCATTCCAAGGAGGAAACAATGAAGGAGTTACAAATACAGGTTCGTGGAGGGCTGGTGCAGGCCGTTATGGCTGACGTACCGGAAGACTTCAAGGACATCAGCGTCGTGATCGTCGATTACGATGTTGGAGATACACCCGCAACAGAGCTGAAACCCGTCAGTGACGGGCACTCGGTGGTTTATGCGAATGTGTATGAAGAAACCATCGGCCAATCCGAAATCAGGGTTGGCGATACCAACATCCGGCACCCGCATTGCGAGGCAGGATGAAATATAGTGGGGGCGGAACAGCCTCCACCCCATTCAAACCAAAGGAGGTATTCGAAATGAAGTACTTGAATAAACACGATCCACCGTAACGGCGGGTCTATCTTCGCTGGCGCTCCGCCAGTTGAATCAGGGAGCAGCCGCCATGGGCTGTAATTCATGGCAAAAGGCGTTCTCCAACCGTCAGTTCAGTTGAAGCGCGTGACCAGTCCCGGCGATACGGGGGCGAATCGCAAGCCTGTGGCTTGCGTGACCTTGCTGAAACGGCAGCAGGGTTTTTCTTACGCGGAAGAGTGAAAGCGGCCAGCAGTCCTTTTGACTCTGGCACTCGGCATCCTGGCGACAATGCCAATTTTTGGGCTCACAGTACCGTTCCACTGTGAACGTTCCACGCATAGGTTTCGAGGCCGGAGCGATGACTGCTAGCGTGATGGGTGTAATGGCACTGAATTTTAGGCATGCAACCATGTCTGGTGCAAACCTTGAAATGCATAGCTTTACCGACATCATCTTGACATATAGCATTATTGCTATAATATTTTACGAAATGAAATGGACGGTCGAAACCTTAAATGATGTGGTGGACACAGAGCTTGCGTGTCTTGATCCCGCATTCAAGGCGAAATTTCTCCATATCGCCGAGTTGCTTGAGGCTTTGGGGCCGCACAAGGTGCGGGAGCCGTATGTGAAGCACCTGGAAGGCTCCCTCTGGGAGATGCGCATGAAGGCACCAGCAGGCATAGCCAGAGCAATTTACATGACCACCAAGGGCCGCCGCATCGTAGTGCTGCATGCCTTTGTGAAAAAGACGCGGAAGACACCGAGGAAGACACTGGATCTGGCGCGCATACGAATGAAGGAGGTGGAATGATGACCAAACTTACCGATCTGAAAAAGGCGTGGATGAAGGATGAAAAGGTGCGCGAGGCATATCAGGCGCATGTTTATGAATTCGAGATCGCGCGCTCACTCATTGAAGCCAGAACAAAGGCGGGGTTGACCCAGGCTCAGGTTGCGAAACGCATGGGTACCACGCAATCCGTTATCGCTCGCATTGAAAGTGCTAGCAGGATGCCGAGCATGAAAAGTATTGTCCGGTACGCTGCTGCTGTGGGTGCGCGCCCTGTTCTTCAACTGGTGGCGGAGCAACAGCGCCACGGCTGATGCCCGCATGACCTTGCTCATTTTCGATCTTGCATCTTACCTCAAATAAACTTCCGTGATATCCGGCCGGAAGTGACCCAGTTCCTGGCTGACTACGGCCAGCGCCTGTCGGTACGGGAATTCGGATGATTGAAGTTCCCGCATCCGCTCCTGGGCGTACGCGTGCCGGACACCATGCGGCCCTTGGTGCCAGCCTATGGTGCGTTCAGCCGCAGCCCTGAATGATGCCGCCCACGCCCGTCCAGCCCCGATGTGATAATGCTGTTGATAGCGAATGCCCTGATCTCGTACCATGACGAAATCGGCGAGACGCCGTGCTTCCAGCCTGTTGGCCATGCTGCGGGGAATGAGCACTTCCCGTACCAGGCCACCCTTACCCTGAACTGTGTAGATAACGCCTTCCCTGCCTGCGAATCGATCAGGCGACCAGTTGCGGTGAGAGCTTGCCGGTTGCTCGCGTGCCGGTCGTAATGTGTACAGTTCATGTTGTCTTAGTCCGGCGGCGTGGGCGATTTGCGTGGCCAGCGCGTTATGCTCCCGCTGCGCGGCTGCGATCATGGAGACTTGATCCGGCGTGTAGGCGCGACCCGACGGATAGCGTATTTCACCGGCATCCGTCCTGATTCGTTCGAGTTTGACGCCCTCCATGGCGCACCCGGCCCGATTAAGCAGTTGCAATGCCCGGCGTTCGTTGTCCAGCCCCTTCTGACCGATGGATCCCGCCCGGCCTTTGAGATATTCCCGTGCCATCTCCGGCGTGATTTCTCGCAGGCTGGAAATGCCGTGTCGTTCCCGGATGGCGTTGCCGGCGCGGGTCAGGGCGCGAGCCATCTCCTGAGCCGTCCTGATGCTATGTATTTTACCGCTGTTATCACCGTGCCGCGCCTGGCCGATGCTTGTTTGTGAACGAACAAACGCCTTGGCCTGCGCGGCGATGTTCTTGCCTGATCCCTTACCGAAGCGCGCCATGGCAGGAATCTGCGCGACCTTTCAACACATGGGGCAAAACCGGCGAAAAGTTTCGATGATGTTTTAAGTGCAATCTTTCCAGCCATGCCAGGTTGCGCGGCATGGAATCAATCTACAAAAGACTGGGTGTCGAAAAAGCGGTGGCAGCGCTGCGGATAAACGCCTCCGGAGTGGAATCGTGGATCGAGAACGAGGAGGAACAGCCAGAGGCATGGATGCGTCTTGTGGCCAACCAGGCGGTACGACTTGGAGGACGTGCCGCCTTCATTAAACAGCTTTCCGTTGCGCCATTCCTGTTCTACAGGTTCAGCGATGGAAGCCGGTTATGGGATGTGGCGAAGGAGAGATTCAATGCGTTCGCCGCCTCCGGTGTGGTTGAGGTCTGGCAGGAAGACAGCCCCTATCCAGAGCCGGGCGTGGTGAGGAAATGGCTGAAAGCCCTGTTGTAACCGGTATTCGAATGCTTACCGGCTTTCCCGAGAGACACTGGAAAGCGCTTTGCGAACCGATGATGAAAACGGCTCCTGAAAGCGCGCTGGAGCATGCCCTCCGCGTGCTGACGATCCGGCAGGGCGTCTACCTGCCCACAGGCGCTTCCGCCGAGGATATTTACCGTCTGCGCGATGTGTGGACTTACGCAGTGCTGGTATCGGCCCTGCGAAGCGCGGGCATGGATGCAGGGTGTGTTCCACCCATGGGTATGGCTTGGCTTGAAGCCGATACGGAATGCATACAGAGCATGAAACTGGCTTTGACGGAGCCGCCTGTGGGCGTGATTGCTGAACTGATCGCCCGCGCGTGCGGAAATGAGAATCGCTTGCCATCCGTGCGGGACGAGAACAGCCCATCCAGTCCAGGCGAAATGTTCATCGAATGGCTCCATCAAGGGATCAGGTCGGGAGCAATGATCGTTAATGCACCAGGTGCCAGGGTGCATGTGGTTGAAGAAGGGGTGTTGATCGTCAGTCCCGGAGCATTCAAAGATTTCGATGCCAGTCACTGGCAGGCGGTGCAAAACGACCTGTTGGACATGAGCATTCACATCCCCCATGGCGGCAATCACCTGCGATGCTGGAACGTGCGAGGCAGGGACGGCGTGTTTGTCCGTGGCATCCTGCTTTCCGATGTATCGCTATTGTTCGAATCGCCGCCAGAAGTGAACCCGGCATTAGTGGAAGTGGTCTGATGGCGCACGCAATGGAAAGCCGCCTGCGCCCGGCAGTCGAATTCATCCCCGCTGTGGCGGCTACGGCTTCGGCGCTGGCGCTGCTGTCCTGGCCAACGCTGTTTCTGATGCCGGAAGCACTCGCGCAAACCGCCGCCGCAGCTTGTGCCATCCTGGCCGCCATCCGTACTCGTCAGGGTCTTCGAGTCCTCAGGTACCGGGCTAACTTGAGACGCTTACCCCGCTATGTGCTGAAACCGGACAAGATCCCGGTGTCCAAGCTGAAAATGTTCTGGGGCATAGGCTTTGAATGGACGCAAAAGCATTCACAGCGACTGTTCGACACCAGGCTGCCCGAGTATGCGAAGTACCTGGAACAGGGGCGGTTGTACCGAGCGGCGCACGATATTGAGTTCAGGTTGGAGAAGTCCCGCACCTTCGCATTCGTTCCGAGAATAACAGCCGCCAATGCCTGGTGGAACCCGGTGCGTCCGTTGCCCCCCGTTGGCGGCAACGCGGCGTTGCACGGCGTCGGTATGGATGATGAACGGGCGGTGTATTCCGACATTGGCGAGAGAGTGGGGCACACGCTGGTGCTTGGAACGACACGAGTGGGCAAGACGCGGCTTGAGGAGCTGCTGGTCACGCAAGACATTCATCGGGGTGACGTAGTGATCGTGTTCGACCCCAAGGGAGACAAGGAACTTCTGGTGCGCATATTCGCTGAGGCGAAGCGCGCTGGTCGGTTGGAAGACTTTCAATTTTCCCATCTCGGCCATCCGGAGGTTTCCGCCCGCTACAATGCCGTGGCGAACTTCACTCGCATCACGGAAGTGGCCAGCCGCGTGTCGGGCCAGTTGTCGGCGGAGGGTGATTCCGCAGCCTTCAGGGAATTCGCCTGGCGTTTTACGAATATCATCGCCCGCGCGCTGGTGGCGCTGGGCCAAACTCCGGATTTTGAGATAATCGCCAAGTACGTGAGAAACATTGAACCCCTGCTGGTGGAATACTGCTCATGGTGGCTGGATCGCTCCGGCCCCTCTGGCTGGAGGAAACATGTGCAAGACATGGAAGATAAGATTGACCCCCAAAGCCTGCCTATGGCCTTGCGCGACAGGGGTCATCATTCCATCGCCATCGTCCGTTACATCAAGCAGCATGATCTTTATGATCCGGTGGCGGATGGTCTTCGCTCCGCCTACGAATACGACAAGACTTATTTCGACAAGATCGTCGCTTCCCTGTTGCCGCTGCTGGAGAAGCTGACGACGGGCAAGGTGTCCGAGCTTTTAAGCCCCGATTATGCCAACGTGGATGATCCGCGCCCCATCATCGACTGGATGCAGATCATCCGCCGGCGGGGCATTGTCTATGTCGGCCTGGATGCGTTGTCCGATGCGGAGGTGGCTGCCGCCGTCGGCAATTCCATGTTTGCCGATCTCACGTCCGTCGCCGGTCAGTTGTATAAATTCGGCTTGGATTACGGCCTACCGGATATCGAGGATATGGATGTGTCACCGGCGATATCGGTGCATGCGGACGAGTTCAACGAAATCATCGGCGATGAATTTATCCCGTTGCTAAACAAGGCGGGAGGCGCCGGGTTTCAGGTGACGGCCTATACCCAGACATGGGCCGATGTGGAGGCGCGGATCGGCAGCCGCGCCAAGGCGGAGCAGATCGGCGGTAATTTCAATTCGCTGGTGATGTTGCGGGTTAAAAATGTGAGGACCGCTGAAATTCTGAGCGATCAATTGCCAAAGGTGCAACTGGTGTCCAGAACAGCCGTATCCGGCGTAACTGATATGGCGGATTCATCCAGCCCCACTGAATTTATATCGCGCAATGAGGACAGGATCACGGAGAAGGAAGCCCCGATGATTGAACCGGCGGATATCGTGCAACTCCCGAAGGGGCAAGCGTTCGCACTTCTGGGAGGCGGCAAGCTGTGGAAGCTGCGTATTCCTCTTCCATACGCAGGACACGACCCAATGATGCCACGGGGTTTTGGCGACATGGTGGAGCAGATGTATCCGGGCAGGTTCGCAACAGTTTCACAGGATGGCTGAGACCCGGTCACGTGAAATCAAAACCGGCCTGTGGTACCTGGCGTGGCGGCTGGTTGTGATCGTGCTGGTTGCGTTGTTTGTGCATGTCATGATGGCGTCATGGGTGTGGCCGGACAGGCATGATCACCTCAAGCTAGTCCTCGCCCAGGACATGACGAATATCAACAGACTTGAATCGCCTGGACGTGGTCATCCGATGGCTGCCCGTTGGGCGTCAGAAGCGTACCGATGGGTATTTGAAGCATCAGGCTTCAACGGCATGGTCAGGGCCTTTGCGCAACCTGCTGGCGTGAACCCACCGGACACAGAAGTACGCAAAGTAGTGGTGCATTTCTGGCCCGAAATTCAGGCGGCGATGTATTCGGCACAGATCATTGGCGAGAGGATGGCCGTACTGTATCTGACTCTGCCGTTATTTCTGTTGGCCACATTGCTTGCGGTCAGCGATGGCTGGGCGGGCCGTTGGCTAAGACGCATCCATGGAGGGAGAGAATCCGCTTTCCTGTACCATCGTTTGAAGCGGGGCGTATTCCTTTCCATCGTGTCTTTGTGGGCGGTCTGGTTGATTGTTCCCGTCAGTATGGATCCACGCGTGGTTATCTTTCCGTTCGTTCTTGTTTTTGCGTTGGCTGTGCGGTTCACCATCGGTTACTTCAAGAAGTACTTCTGATTTTGGGAGGGGTGCATGTGAATCATGGTGCTAGGGCCTGTTAACACTAATTGATGTTATCGACGATAAGAGCGAAATAGATG
>CAZEMN010000032.1:0-8648 GCA_964513335.1 uncultured Zetaproteobacteria bacterium
ATTCGGGAAACAGAAAAGGTTGAAAACGCTATTTGATCAGCGTTTCCTTAAACTGTTAATGCTTTTCTTGTGAAATCATTCCCAAATGCTGTCTCCCCTTCCCGCCAGACGTCGAGACCGGAAAATACAGCGCCGTAATCAGGCAGGACAGGGAGTGGATTATCCTCTCCCTGCTATTCAAAGACAATTATTTTCTTGCCGCTCCCGTCGAGAGAAATTTGAGGCTTGATTGATCCGCGGAATGACTCCAGAAGCAAGCGGTTGACTTTGCCAAGTTGTGTGGACCTACCGTATGCCATGGCCTTCGGACCAAGAAATTCGAGGAAGGGCCTGTTGTCAGTCACAGGCTGGGCTTCGCGGACGTATGTATCCACAAGGGAGCGGTTGAGCACGAAGTTATTAATGACATCGGCCATGGAGTGGATGCCCGCTTCCTTAAGCGCCTGGAAAATTTTCGGCTGACCCATTGTTTTACTGAGATGATCAAAATCAATGTGAATCTTATCGGGTGAACCAAACATCAGTGCAATGTTCGATCCGGGTTGATGCCAGATCAGCACATCGTTAAAGCTCTCACGGAAGGATTTGACAATCATTTTTAGCAGTTCAGGAGACAGGAGATGCAGGGGAAGCCACTGGCAAACGATACCATCCGGGCTCAACCGGCGTTTGCTGATCCGGTAAAATTCAGTGGAATAGAGGTTGATAACGCCTGCAAAGAATGGCGGCATCGGTTCCAGTACGATCAGGTCATACTGCTGCCGGTGTGAAACAAGCCAGTTTCGACCATCCGCCACAACGATCCGAACCCGGTCATCTTCGAGTAGTGGATAGTTTTCCGTGCGGAAATTGTTCAGTGCGCCGACTACTGCTGGATCGATTTCCGCGACGGTGAGCGTGCTGATCGGGTGTTGTAGCAGGCTACCGGCTGTAGCCCCTGTGCCAAGTCCGATGACCAGAGCATCACGCGGGCCGGGATTCAGAAAGGCCGCCAGATGGGCCATAATCTTCATATAACCATAGTTTGGGCCAGTGCCTGCAGCAGTGAATCCGTCGATATCCAGCAGCCTGGATCCGTCAACTTTGTTAAGAAGGACGGCAACGGTATGCGAGATTCCTTCCCGATAGTACAGGATTTTATAGCGTTCTTTGTCGACAGTGAAGAGCGTCGAGAGAATTTGGCGATCATTGCCCTCCGCCAGCCATGCAATGACAGGCAAGGACATAACGAGAACAAGCGCGGAGGCAGGCAAAAGCGTTGCACTCAATGGCCTGTCCTTTCTGAGTGGACGGGCCAGCAAAACCAACAATACACCGAGTGCGATTTGTCCAAACGCTACAAGATGAAAGCTCGTTTTTATACCGATGCCGGGAATGAGCAGAAAGCCCGCGAGCAGCGGCCCAAGCAGTGCGCCGAGCGTATTGAAAAAGTAGATGCGCCCAATGTCATGTCCCAGCACGGATGTCCTACGCACCTGTAGTTTGCTCAGCAGAGGAATGGACATCCCCGAAAAGAAAGCTGCAGGGAATGCTATCAGTATGGCGATAGAGAAATTGATGAAGGTAATCTGTGCCCAGGTGTCCGTGAGGGGATAAAGACGGTAAATAAATGTATGGACATGACCGGATATAAATACGCTGAGGACAGCACAGCTGCCCATCAGGATTTGTGTGATCGCGAAAAGTACGGCGTGATTTCCCCTCCTGCGAATCAGGCGCGCCGAAGCGAGGCTCCCCAATGCAATGGCGAGAAGAAATACAACCAACAGGGAAGAAAAAGCATAAATGGTGCTGCTGAAATACGTAATAAGGATTCGTGTCCAGAAGACCTGATAGGCCATGGCTGCGAGACCGGAAAAAAACAGCATGGTGAGCAATATCGGTTGCAATGGCGTTGGAGTCCGGGGCGATGTGATTGTTTCGCGACCTGGCAGTTTAGTTTGAGTGCCGACAACGCTGGGTTTGGAATGTTTTGATAGCAGATAGGCAGAACCGGCAATCACCAGATTGACAATGACGGCTGTGTTGTTGGTTCCCGCGACCCCCTGCATCTCGATAAGTATGAATCCAGCCAGGTAAGCGCCAGCTGCTGCTCCGAGCACGTTTAGAAAATACAGCTTTGAGATTGTCCCGCCGATATGATCGATTCTGGTCGTGGCAAGTTTTGCCATCACGGGAAAGGTCGCACCCATCAGGCAGGTCGGGACAGCAAGAGCTGTTACGCAAAATACTACGCGCTGAAATGGCAACGGGAAACTGCCCAGACTGGTGAATAAAGGCGTATTAATCACATAGATGAATAACATGGGCAAGACAAGTGCATAGAGACCGAGGGCGAGTTCAATTGCGGCGTAGGCGGCCAACATGTTTTTCCGTTTATCTATCCACCGTCCACCCCAGATGCTCCCCGCAGCTAGCCCTGCCATGAATGTTGTGAGAATAATACTCACCGCATATGTGGAACTGCCCAAAATCAGCGTAAGATAACGGCTCCAGAGAACTTCATACATTAGAGCCGAGATGCCGGAAAAAAAGCAAAAAATGTATACGGGTGTGATAGTGAAGCGGGTAAGCACACCAGCTTTTCCTCCCTGCATTCCCGGAGACATAATACTTAGAGCCTGTTCACATAAAATCCAGGCGTAGCGCTGCTGCCCGAAATGAGGCCATGCGGCGTTGCTCGAGGTTACACAGCATTCGGAGAACCATACGCCGATGGTGTGTCATGTTAATAGCCAGAGTTCGGCTCCCATTCCCGCCAGGCATCCAGCATCGGAAAATACAGCGCTGTTTTTATTTCCCGATCCGGTTCCAGTTTCTTCAGCGTGGCGGCA
Organism: uncultured Zetaproteobacteria bacterium; assembly: GCA_964513335.1. Lineage (GTDB taxonomy): Bacteria > Pseudomonadota > Zetaproteobacteria > Mariprofundales > Mariprofundaceae > JAUZQZ01. The sequence continues at coordinate 2,835 of CAZEMN010000032.1, forward strand.
TACCGCTGCAACTGCGGTGTGTGTCGTTTTTGTTCCTCATCCAGAAAATGCCCGATATTGCCACCTTCATGCGCAGCGGTTTTGTAGTCAATAATCCAACGCACTCCATGTTCATCCACAAAGCTTCGATCCATGATGTGATGGGATACGACACCATGATCTTCAACACTAAGCGCCCATTCACAATGCACATCCCGATGCATGCCGGAGAGCGCCCACAGTCCTTTTTCACTGTTTAATGCGTTTCTTAAACCTTTTTCACAGCGAACCAATGCCCCTTCAAGCAATCCGCCGGACAATCCTTCCGCCAGCAGCCTTCGTCGCATGAATTGAATCGCCTGGCTGGTTAGTCCGTCGTTCCAGGTTTCCACCCCTGTTTCCGCCACCTGTTGCAATACCGCATGTACGGCATTACCAATGGGCGCCGCTTCCGGCCCGGCCCAGCCATATTCCGTTTCAGCCATATTGCTTACCTGCACTGCAACAGGCGAGACTTCCGGCATGGTCTTAATCCGTTTTAACGGGGCGCGTCCACCAGTTTCCTCATATTCTCTAGCCTGCATGATTTGAATTTCCGCGCCAAAGAAATCCTCGCCATGCTGATACAACAATTCCATGAATGAATTCTTCCCGGGATCCCCACTGCTCTCTGAAACATGCCCCAACAGGTGAAGTTCAGTTTCCGCGCGTGTGCAGGCGACATACAAGAGCCGCATGGACTCATTGCTTTCCTTGTCTTTCTCAATATTCCGGATCAGATCGTACAAAGCATCCTTGCTTCGTGTTGCTGCCTTGGGCGACATCAACAGCATTTCGTCTTTATCCGAAGGCACTTCGGTGAATGTCAGCAATGGCGTATCACTGTTCTTCGGCGCTTTTCCCAACCCTGGCAGAATCACCACATCCCATTGCAGGCCTTTGGCCCCATGCATGGTCATCAGTTCAACTTGTGCGGCATCCGATGACACATCAGGCGCGGCGTACAATGCTTTCAGGCGCTCATCAAACAGCGCAAAATTAACCCGGCCGCACATGTTTTCGCCGGTTTCAATCTCATCCATCAAATCAAGAACGGTTTCCGCATTGATCCGGGCGGTTTTATCCAGAATCTGCTGCATCCCCAGGCGCAGCCATGCCGTTTGCACCATATCCCGTACTTTCATTCTGCCGCTCATCGCCATACAGGGTTCCAGTGCCTGTTTTACATGCATTACGCGAGTGCATGCACCCGGATCCAGGCAAGACAGGGCGCCTTCATCCTGCACGATCTCCCAGATGGGCCGGTCATCGTTCGCCATCAGTGTAAACATATCCACCGTTGTCAGCCCACAACACGGCATACGCAAAATCGCAGCCCATGATTCGCTGTCAGCCGGGTGCAGTAGCGCTCGCATTAACGCTCGCAGCGCCCGCACTTCCGGCTTTGTATTCAGAGGTAAAATCTTGACTGCGCGGAAAGCGATGCCTGCTCCGGATAAAGCAGGCATCATGGCGTGCAAATGCTTGCGGGTGCGCGCCAGAATGCCGACCCGTTGTTTGTCTTCAATCGCTTGCCTGACCAGTTCGACCACGGTAGCGGCCTCCAACGCATCATCCATACCCTGTTGTACATGCAACTGGACACATCCATCGTGCTTCAATGCTGCCGAGGCCTTCGCATAGGGAATCGCACCGTTCACGCTGTCCTGTATTGCCGGGAAGATATCTTTGAATGCCGTATTCACCCAATCCACAATCACCGGCGACGAACGAAAGTTCCGCTCCAGTTGTAGCGAAGTAGTGACTGGCAGGTTCACCTGATTGTCCGCCGCTCGCAGGAACAAACCAACATCCGCCTTGCGAAAGCGATAGATAGACTGCATCGGATCGCCGACCATGAACAGGGTGCGCCCGTCTCCCTCTTCCCAGCCCGATGTGAGACAACGCAATAAACGGATTTGCAGCTCGGACGTATCCTGAAACTCATCCACCAGAATATGCCGGATACGGTAATCCAGTTTAAGCAGCAAATCAGAGGGATGGCCATCCTCGTCACTCACAGCCTCCAGTGCCCGCAGCGCAATCTCGGTGAAGTCCACCTTCCCCCGCGAGGCAAACTCCGCCTGCAAATGCAGAACCGCGCGCGGCAGAAGACGAAACATGGATTCGACAACCTTCCACTGATTTTCATCAAATTCTGGCGTCTCGAGAAGTATGCGCAGGCCGTGCATAGCCTTGCCCAGTCCGGGAACGTCAGCCAACAGGGAAAGCATCTCCAGCATACGTTGCTTTTCAATCCTGGCCTCTGACGGGAATCCATGATTTTTGGTGACGGTTTTCTTCAGTTGAGCGCCGTTGGCCAAGACAAAATTTGCCAACAAACGCCATTGCCCCAGATGATCCATGTCTGAATCGGGCCATGCCGCAATGCCTTCCAGTTCCTCATTCACGGCATGCGATGCTGCAAAACGCGCCAGCCGTGGTAATTCCGCCTTTACTTCGAGCGGAATCATGGCATCACAATCCTGAATCTTTTGCTGCATGAATACAGCCATATTCGCTTCCAGAATCCGGCGCAAGGCACCGGTATTTCGGCCATGCTCACCAATATATTTCAGCCACTTTTCGCGGTTCTCCAACATGGTAGACATCAGATTAATCAAACCTGCCATATCATGATCCTGATGCAGCATCAGCAATTCCACGGCATTAAAATCATCTTTCACCGCTTCATTCAGGGTTCCTTCTGCGGCCTCCCTGCACAATGCGCGCGTATGCTCAGAAGGCGTGGGCATGTCGCCAAGGCCCGAAAGCAGCGGCAACTGCCGAGCCAGTGCACCGGTCAGGCTGTCCAGCGTCATGATGCGCAGGAGTGAGGGATATTCCGCCAGATTCCATCCTTTTTCTTTTGACCGTTTCAATGCTGCCTGCGCAAGTTCCCATGTATGCATTTTATGGGAGGATGAATCATCAGGTTTAACCATGGTCAGCGATGTAAACACGCGATTGCGCATCTCCGCTGCTGCTTTGCGCGTAAAGGTCATCGCCAGAATCTCTTCCGGCTCATCCACCACGGACAAAAGCGACAGGATTCGCTGCGTCAACAGCTCGGTTTTGCCCGATCCCGCCGGAGCCTGCACCAGATACGATCCCGCCGGATGAATAGCCTGCTGACGAACTTCGACCGTCATGCTTCACCCTCGCTATCGGGTTCAAATCCCGTTTCTTCAATACGGCAAACAGCTTCCAAACCGCAATAAGCACAGGCTTTGGGATCACGCGGCGCGACCACGCTCCGGCCTGCTACAAATTCCCGCGCCAGCGCGTTGATATTTGCCCGCCAGTCGTCCAGCACCTGTTGCCAGTCCTCCGGACGTTTGTACTTGCCATCGCAAACCGCAATCCCGTTAATACCCGTATCTGCGCCAGCCAGCCCCTCGAACCCCATCTCGTCACCACTGCGAACCGTAGCGAATGCCACCGCATCATCCGCTGCAATCCCCGCCGCAAGTGCATATAACGGTAACTGCGGCTCTTCCATGCGCCCGCCCAGCCATTTGGCCACGGATTGCTTTTTCCCGGTTTTATAATCAATCAGGATTCGGCGGCCTTCCGCATCCTTGTCAATCCGGTCCACCTTGATGTGAATGGAACATTGCTGCGTGTCAGCTTCGGGAAGAACCAGCGTGTAAATCTTTTCGTGTTCACACACCTCAAATGGCGGCCTCGTTACCTCCACATCCAACCATGTATTCAAGACCTGCCGCATACGCTTTTTTTCAATAATCTGTATATCAGAATCACGGAATATCCTGCTTTCTTTCCATGCATGTTCAGTCGCCGTATCCAGCAGACCAGCACGCTCACCCTCCGTCAACATAACTAATACTGTCCGTGATTTGAGCTTCCCCCAGATAAATTCCAGCGCCAGATGAATCAGTGAACCCTTGTCCGAGGCTTCAATCCCCGGGGTGGTTTCGCCAAGTGCCTCAATATTCAATCTGTGCCTGGCAAAAGCACGGAACGGACAGGCCGACTGGTTTCTGATGATGGATGTTCCGCCATGAATATCCTCATCCGCCAACAAGGGCACATCCGGCGCATCTTCAAATGTTTCCAGTTCAAGTAGCTGCGGTAATAGAGTGGTTTGCTCCATGCTTCTTTCCGGTAATCCGGCCACAAAGGACGATGGCAGCATGTCACGCTCATCCTTTTGCTGCGCGTAACTGCATTCAATCGTTGGTGCAATCCGCAGTACCTGTTCCCACAACCAGCATGATGATTCAAATACCCGCGCCCCGTTACTCATCGGAATCCCATGCTTCTGCTGCAAATAAACCGGTAACAATGGATGCGGACGCACCGATGGCGGGAACGCTTCCTCATCCATACCCACAACAAATACATACTCAAATCGCAGGCCCGCAGCTTGATTCAACGGCATCACCACGACATTTGGATACACCGGTGCAAGATTAAACCGGGTTTCAGCACACGATGCGCGCAACCGTGACAGAAAAGCGTTCCAGGTAAGCTTTGATGCAACCGCATCCAGAGCCACCAGAGATGTCAGCACGTCACGAAATGCATTCATCTGACGGATTTCAAGGTTGCTGTGCGGTCGTTCATATTCCAGGCCCGTCCGGACAAATCCCGTGGCCAATAACAGCGCATGAACGGACTTCACCCAATCCGCCGCGGATTGCTTGCCTGTCTTCCAGTTATCGAGCGCCCGGATCACCGATAACAGTGATGGCAATGCCTGAACATCCGCGGACTTGAGCAAACCTTTCAACGATATATAGCGTCGATTCTGCTCACGGAATTTTGCATCCAGTGCCGCACGCGCCATACGTTCATTCTGGGAGCCCGTGAGCCACGGCGTAAACAGTAAGGGGGAAAAATCATCGAACGTCATGGATTGCTTGCCTGCCAGCGAGAGCAGGTGCAGGGCCTGCCCAACCATCGGCCAATCGGACAAGGCATCCCCGGCGGTGGCCACTGCCTGGATTTCCCGCGCCGGATCAAGGCACACATCGGGTATCAACACGCCATCCAGTATCCGGCGGAAGGCAGCAACATCACACCCGGATTCCGCAGTCAGCACGGCGATACGTACATTCTTGTCATGGTCCAACAATGCCTTAACCCGTTGTGCAATGTGGTAAAATTCACTGGATTCATCCGGGTATGGAGTCAAGGTGCCTTCTGTTTTCTTCCCGCTTTCCTGCACACACAAAATTTCACAGCCTCTTTGCTGCAGAGCACCCAGTATTTTATGCTGTGTCGGCGTCAGTAACTCAAAACCATCCAACATGATGCATTCGGGCAAAACCATGCCAGTGTCCGGTGTGTCCAACTGCGCATACAGGTGTTGTGGCACATCCGCGGCCAGAGTTCGCCCGGCGAATGTATCTGTTGCCAGTTTCGACTGCATAGTGCGTATCCAGCGCACCAACGCTTCGGCTTCTTCCCCGCCCGGGGCCAGTTCCCGCACATCAATCCGGTAGTTCCGCATCAACGTCCATACCTCTGCCGCGTGCCTGGCCAACCCCCGAGCCGATGCAGCTTTTTCCTGCGGTATATCATGGTGGATAACAGTTTCCCACAATTGTGCTTCCTGATTCGCTGTGAATGGCACCGGCATATCCGGGCAGGAAGAAACAATATCTGCCAGCCAGTGATGCCATGTGACAACGACAGGTGTTAAAATGACGCTCGAAGAAAGCGGAATCGCACGGCGTTTCCAGTCCGCCGCCAACATCGAAGTGGCAGTTATCAACATAGCTCCGGCATGCAACCGTTTTAATGCTTCGGCATGAGAAATGCTTGCAA
>CAZEMN010000032.1:8748-15708 GCA_964513335.1 uncultured Zetaproteobacteria bacterium
TATGCTCGCCTCATATAACTGGAGGGGATATGAGAAAAATCAAAATCACTTGTCCGCGTTGTCAGCATATTTTTGAAGAAAAAAAAGCGGATATTTATGAGTGTGCCAAGTGCGGTACGAGTATTCGGGCGAAGCCGAAGAAAAAGTCTAAAGAATCCGAAGATTTTGATAAAACCCAGATTTTCGAACGTTAATTTCATATATCTAAAATTCCAACACAAAAATGAGCTGAAGTGGGGAAACCGTTCACCGCTCATGAGTCTTGCAATTGGCTCTTTGATCACCGGTTCCGAAAATGTCCGGGCACAAGGTTTCCGGCATTGTCCGTATGCGCCGGTACATAGATACCGCCACGCCCGTCTTCATCCACCAGGCGATACCACACCAACCCTGAAATTGCCAGGCCAACAACGACCGCAAAGATGATAAACCGGATGGACGGAGGATGCGGTGCCCGGGGCGTAATATCAATCACATCCTTCCCCTGTTTCTTCTGCCGCCGCCACAACAGCCAGATACGTAGCATCAGACCGAGATACCGCAAGGCGAGCATCAACAAAACAGGTCCAAAGAAAAACAGTAATGAAATGAAAACATTCTTCATAAGCGCATTAATTCTCTGACCCGCTCCACATAAGAAGCCACATCGGGTTCGTCCCCTTTTCGTTGAGCAAAATAAACCGTTTCTGCCAGCACATCGAGCAATGCATGTAAGGCATCGTGCCGGTCCATGCCTTTTCGCTGCATCAGGAACTCCAGGCATGTGGAAACTTCCGGTGGCTGATGAGTGGCGATTTGCTCCTCCATCGCCAGGTGCAACGAAAGATGCAGATACGGATTCATGCCATCATCCACCTGGAAATCGCGATCCAGGAATGTTTCCATGTCATCAAACAGCGCGTGATACTCGGAATGCATGTCAATCACCCGTGCAATGCGCACCTCCAATGCATTCAGAGGCAGGTCGGCCCGGAATTTCTGCCATGCATCCCAGAACACCTGCCGATGCGCGCGTAGCTGCTCGCGGTCAGGCGATTGCTGATGCGTAGATAAGCCTGCTTCGGGCTGATTCACTTCATTTTCCGTCGATGGGTAAGTGCGGGTAAAGCCTTTCGAATACGCCTCAGGAAAGCCATATCCAGATCGGCTACAATAACACCCTCGCCTTCCTCCTGTTTTACCATCACATCACCCCATGGATCGATCATCATCGAATGACCCCATGTTTTGCGCCCACCAGGGTGTTCCCCCCACTGGGCTGCCGCCAGCACATAGGCCTGATTTTCGATAGCACGCGCGCGCAATAGCGTTTCCCAGTGCGCCATGCCGGTCGGCACAGTGAAAGCTGCCGGAACCGTCAATATATGGCATTCTCCATCGGCATAATATCGATATAATTCTGGGAAACGAATGTCATAACATATAGATAGGCCAATATCACAACCTTTTACTTTAACTGATACAGGCGTATCGCCAGCTACGATGGTATCGGATTCCCGGTATCGTTCGTTTTCCAAATCCACATCAAACAGATGGATCTTGTCGTACACGCCAAGCAGGTCGCCCCGATGCGAAAAGACCGGACATGCATTGCGAATCTTGCCGGAATTCGGATGGGCCAGAGACACACTGCCACCGATCACGGTCAGCCTGTATTCGCGCGCACGTCTGGACAGATAATCAAGCACGCGGGACTGTGCCTCAGGCTCGGCTACGTCACGTTTGCCTATATCGTCCGCACTCATGAAGGCGAAGTTTTCCGGCAACAATGCCAGTTGTGCTCCCTGCTCAGCTGCCCTTTTCAACCACTCACCTGCACGGGCAAGGTTGGCATCCATATCATCACCCGAGCACATCTGGATACATGCCGCCCGCAATGGAGAATCGCCGGAGTAAGTTTCTGTTCGACTCATCGTTTCTCCAGCAGCAAAAGATTGCGCTGGCGATCCACAGTCATGGTGTAGGCACCCAGAACATTCATGCCAAGCAAACCTGTCATTCCGTCGCCACCGATATCCTGCACTACCGCACTGACGCCGCGTATTGAGATCGATGCGACATCAAGTTGTTTCAACCGCACCAGCGGTGCCTGCACGCGTCCATTGGCCGTATCCAGCGTGACTTGTCCGGCGCTTTCAGTCCGAATGTTTGCTCGCCGGGCGATGGAGGACGGAATCACTACGAAGCTTGCGCCTGTATCCACAATGAACCGCATCGATATACCATTTACCTTACCGTTTACAAGCATATTCCCGCCCACGGACTGATACGGAATCTTTTTCATGTTCAGTTCAAGGTTGTAATCCGGATTATGGATACTGCTCGCCGTCCCGCCCCGATGTTCAATGGCTCCTTGTACGGGCGTATCGGAAAAATGGATGCGCCCGTATGCGTCCGTCCAGCTATACACGCCCGCCGTACTGACAGTTGACAGGAAAACAGATGCCAGGAGAACGGCCAGAAAAAGCAAAAGGCTACGCAAAACGGCCAACACCCAAAATTGCGCCCACATTCGCATCATCCCGGAGCACAGGTGACAACTTTCCATCGCACGCGCTCATCAGTGTCATCATGCCGGGCCCATGCCCGGCCAGCGGCGAATCAGAATGGATCACCACGCCAATGGTTACCGCCCCCTTGCGGTATGTTCTTCCATAGCGGTTATCATGATCCAATACCGCCACGAAATCCCCGAAACGCAGCTTGTCCAACTCATATTCTTTTACTGTCGCTTCATCATGGCATAAAATATCATAATCACCTGTCGTTACAGACAGTGCCCCGATGCCGGAACCCATGGCATGACCCGGCACAATCACATGCACCGGCACCTCTATGATCCCATCCTTCCGCTCGGATAGTCCCCATACCTCCAGCACATCGGGGTCAAGATTGTAGATATGCACGTCAGGATGATCGATCAGCGTAAGCCCCTGACCAAAACCCTTGATCAGAAATTTATCATCACAGGTCAGCTTATCCAGCGTCTCATCGGAAAACTGGAGCATCAGGTGCTCCACGCCGCCATGATGACCCAGCACGCGGCCTGTATCACCTTTCGCCTCTCCTGAAATCACGCGCCCCTCATTACCGCAACAGGATAAAAACTGGAAGCCCGCCTCGCATTTCCGGTTCTTGTGCGTGAACGTGGCCGATACGCCCGGCTCAATATGCTCCCCGGCCCAGCCGAACACCGAATCACCGACTTTTATATTGTAAGTGATACCACCCGTGGAAGGCCATGCAATGATTTCTCCTGCCGACCCCACTTCAAACGGTGCCCATTGATGTGCTGGCGCCACTGTGCCCTGCACAGCAGTCATCACCAGCTGATCGCGATTGGTTTTAAGGCTCATGTGGTCTCCTTCACATAATGCAAAAACTGGCTCTCACGCCCTTCCCTGATGCCGCGTTGCTCAAACTTCGTTTGCGGCCTGTCCGGATCACGTTCGATAAAACCTTTACTTCCAGCCATGTTACGCAAGCCGGGCGTAGCATCAAGAATATCCCGCATCCACTCGGCCAGATCGGGCTTGTCGCTGGCCAGCTTAAGGAATCCACCCTTCTTTATCCGTGATGTAAGCAGGCGGGCAAAATCTTTCTGAATCAGGCGACGCTTGTAATGCCGCACCTTGGGCCACGGATCGGGATGATTGATAAATATCCCGTACAACTGGCCTTCATCTACCTGATATTGCAACACAAACTGCGCCGGAAGTTGCGAAATCCGTACCCGCTCAATCACCCCGGCATGTTCCAGTCTTCCCACCGCCTTGGCTACGCCGGGAAGGTATATTTCAACACCGAATAACACCCAATCGGGACGGGTTTGTGCCAGATGCACCAGAAAATCACCATTGCCAAAACCAATTTCCATCACGATCGGAGAAACAGCGGCAATGCCGGCATCAGCCAGCGACTTGTCCTTTGGCACGCCTATCCTTGGCAACCATTTGGCCAGTCTCGCCTCCTGCCCGCTGGTTACAAAACCGTTCTTGCGCCCATAGGTACGCAGTTCATGCTGGATATGTTGTTTGCGGAAATCCCGGCTTAAACGCATGCCGGGAAAGGTAACAGAAATTTACGCCACAATAGACTGCCGAATTTCCTCCGATTTATTTTCACCACAAAGCCTGGCAACCAGCCGAAGTGCGAATTCGACAGCGGTTCCTGCACCGCGGCTGGTCGTGAGAAAATCATCCTCGACCACGGCATCATCCACATACACGGATGAGGGTTGCAATGTTTTCATCTCTTCCCGACAGGCGGGATAAGATGTCACCCGCATCCCGTGCGTGATCCCATAAGCAGCCAGCGCTGTTGGCGCGGCGCATATCGCGGCAATGGATTTACGTTCATCGCGCAGCCGCTCGACCACGGTCCTCACATTGGCATCGTCACGCAACAGATGGGCATTGGGCAATCCGCCCGGAAGCACAACCATATCCCACTCCTCATTCATGACATCCGGCAACGCCGCATCCGCTTCAATCGTAATACTTGAGCGGCCCGTTACGGGGTTTCCGTCCAGACTGGCCATCACCACTCCAATATCCGCCCGCCGCAAGATGTCCACCACGGCAACAAATTCAATCTCTTCAACACCTGTTGTGAAACAGGCTAGTACCCGGCTCATATGGTCCCTCCCGTCCGCAGCATTCCCCGTGATGGTATGCCACGGGATGAATCATGCAATATGTGTCTTGGGCAACACGCCTCCAGCCGCTAGCCTGCATTATTCATGAATCACCGTGATAGTTGATTCGGGTCTGCGTCCCTCACCCTGCGGGCGACCTGAAGTTCGTCCAAACGGCCTTCGGCTTTTTTGTGCGCAGGGACTTTGTTCGCAACGAATTCCGAGGAAGAAGACCATAGCCATGCATACGGACGACCGACGAGGGATTCGTTGCGGACAAAGGAACAAGCAAGGGCACGGCAGTATTTGTGAATAATACAGGCTAGAATGCGTCCAACGGAGGAAACCATGGCCAGAAAACCCATCACCAAGGAAATATGGAAGACACTGATGAAACGCTGGGCCGTCGTTTCAGTCATCGGCTTTGCCATCATGTTCCTTACATTCTGGCAAATGCATGGCATGAAACCGGGTACTGTTTCCAAATGGCTAATTGGTGAATCCGTGCTGGGCGGCCTGATGGCGTTGGGTGGCCTGTTCGGCCTGGTTCTGGCCTTTATTTTTCACCTGATTCACAAGGGTCGTTAAGAACTTTTTTCGTGCCATCCTTCCGGCAATGTCCCGGTTGAAACCAGTCTGAACGCCTCGCGCATGCGCTTTAATGCAACCGCCTCACGCCGATCCGGCTCCATTTCATGTATTACTGCAATATGGTTATCTATCTTACTTGATTTATTAGGCTTTTCTTTTGGATAACACTCAACACCCGCATCCGCATATTGTAGTGAACGAATATGCTTTCCCTGCTGTAATAACAGCTTCTTCTGCCGATCCGCATACAATTCAGGTTCACCTTCCGCACCCATGAAGATCAGGGAGCAATGCTGTCCCAAGAGTGTGTTCGCCTCGGCCATATGGTGAGCATATGGTGTATGAAACATTCCATTGAGTTGACCGGTACAACCCAGCGGGTTGAGCATGCGGGCTACAGTATGGGCAAAAGATCGTATACCCAATCTCGGACGTAACTGCAGTATGCGAAAAAGATCAGGGCAAATATCCGCGACATCCATATAAACAATCCCGTCACCAGCCAGAATCTCCACCGCCTGCTGCAAATTGCCGGCCCGTTTCACACCAACCTGTTTCAGCGCCTGCCAGGCTGTAACCCTCCCCTCGCTATAAGCAACACCATGAATAAACACCGGAATACCTGCATCTCTCGCTTGTAGAGCCGCTACCAGATGCAGTGGTGCTGCTCGCCGCTTGCCGGCATAACAGGGTAGATCAATCGTACCCTCCGGAACAGTGAATGCTTCAAAACCCTTTATCCGGGAACGCGCAGCATCCACAAAGCCGGCAAGTTCAGGGGCAGTCTCCCCTTTCATACGCTCAGCGATGAGGAACGCACCCAATTGCAGAGCATCGGCATCCGGCTGTAGAAGCGCCGCAAACACCTTTCCGGACTCATCCCGGCTCAAGTCTTTTGAACCATGTTTGCCGCGCGCAACCCTGTGCATCAATTCAGCTATATCCATCATAATTACTCACCTGCCCCGACTTGTACCATTAAGCGCCACCGCTAGACTAACCCTATGCGTTTTCTGGTACTGCAACATCTGGAAATTGAGCCTCCTGCTCTTATAGGTGATTGCCTGCGTAAAGAAGGGCATACCCTTGAAACCGTGCATATCCACAAGCGTGATACGATACCCGATGACCTGACAGGTTATACAGGCCTGATTGTGATGGGTGGCCCAATGTCTGCGAACGATGTGTCCGCAAACAACGATTTGCCCTCCATCAAGGAAGAAATTAACTTGCTACGGCAAGCTATTGCGCAGGATTTTCCCGTGCTCGGAATTTGTCTCGGCGCGCAATTGCTGGCAAAAGCCGCGGGTGCAAAGATATTGCCCTCGCCCGAACGCGAATTGGGCTGGTATCGATTGCTGTCAACGCCGGATGGCAAAACCGACATCCTGTTTTCTTCGCTTCCTGCTGAAGGACTGGATGTTTTTCAGTGGCATGGGGAGACTTTCCTGCTTCCCCAAGGAGCAAAACTGCTCGCATCATGCCCAAAAGTGCCAAACCAGGCATTCCGGTTGGGAAGTTGTCAATATGGCCTGCAATTCCATGTCGAGGTGGATATGCCCATCATCCACAAATGGATTGATGCAGGTGAAAACGAGCGAACACATTTGGGAAAAAACGGCATCCGGAATATCCTGCTCGAAACCCCGCAACATCTTTCCGCCATGCAGTCGTTTTGTAGTGTGCTATGCAGGAACTGGCTTGTACTGTCGAAAAAGGGTTCCTTCACTAAC